>SMXK01000210.1 GCA_004356265.1 Bacteroidota bacterium | reverse complement strand
TATTCAGGTCAGTCCGAATGTTTTCGCCCGGGTTGCGGGTGTAAATGTCGGTTTCGGGGTACGGGTGGGTGTGAATCGGACAACGAGGCCGCCATCAACACGTCAGAGCGGTGTATCGCAAACCGTCGTTTCAATCGCGACCGAATACGTGCCGGGCTGTGCGTTCCAGCGCCCACGATGACCACAACCGCTGTGACCAGTAAAACACCTGAAATACCGATTCGTATCGTGAGCGCTTCACCAGCCACCAGCGTTCCCATTAAAACGGCCACGATCGGATTTACGAATGCATGAGTAGACAAACGAGACGCAGACACGTGATGCATCAACCACACATAGGCGCTGAAAGCAACTAATGAGCCGAAAAGAAGCAGGTAGAGGACGGCCATGGACGACGTAAGCGTTATAGAAGACAAAGAAATGCGGGATAGTTCACCAGTAATTATTCCGAACAAGGACAAAACAACACCGCCGGCCATCATTTGAAGTGCGGCGCCCATGAATGGACTCTCGGGCAGCTCCATCTTACGACCAAGCAGAGAGCCGAAAGACCACGAGAACGCGGCCAGAAGCGAAACCCCGATTGCCACGAAATATGAAATGTCTCCTGCGACCTGGGCCGGTGGTTGAACGACCACAGCCACACCGACCAGCCCTGTTCCGAGAGCAAAAAGTATCCGTGGCGCAGGCTTCGGACCCTTTAACCACAACCACTCCAGCAGTACGACCCACATCGGTACGGTAGCGATTAGCATCGCAGCAAGCCCCGTCGGGATGTAGGCTTCGGCCCATGCAATGCTACCCGTGCCCACAAACAGGAGTAATACTCCCATCCAGATCGATGAGCGCATATGTGACCTGGACGGTTTTACATGACCTCGATACCTCAGTACACCGTACATCAGAGCGCCAGCTAAACCGAATCTCACACCCAACATTAAAAACGGAGGGTACGATTCGATTGCATAATGGATCGCGAGGAAAGTCGAGCCCCAGATCAGGTAAACCGCGGCAAAGGCCGCCGTGCGCATTACAAATGATGATGGTTTGCGATGCGGCAAAAAGCGTGTCGTTAAGCTCCGCATTGTGGTAAATGTATCGGGTGATTAAGTTCGTGAAGCCCATCCGACCATATTTTATTCAATAAGATCCATTTATAATATTTATGGATTATATTAGTATATCATATACTTGAATCGCCACTGCATCATGGACCTTTCGATTACTCCACTTCGGACCTTTATCACGATTGTTGACACGGGCAGCTACACGCGCGCGGCCGAGCAACTATTTTTAACGCAGCCTGCACTCAGCCTTCAAATCAAGCGGTTAGAGGAACAACTTGGTCAGAAATTATTGACACGGCGTGGTAGGCAGACCATTGTTACGGACGCAGGGAAAGTTCTGTTATCGTATGCGACACAAATTATAAGCCTGAATGAAGAGGCCGTAGCTCGGCTCTCCGTGGCCGATACCGAAGGGCAGGTTCGGATCGGTGTTCTGGAAGAAGTGGCGGTGGGTCCATTGGTCGATCTTCTGACCATGTTTGGTAGATTGTGTTCACGCGTCCAGATAAACTTCGAGATCGATACGAGTTATCGTCTCGCCCAACGCATCAAAGACAACACCCTGGAACTAGCTGTTCTAAACAAGTCGTTTGCAGGCGAAAACGTTATCGACTTGTGGGAGGAAGAATATCTTTGGGTAGAGCAGCGAGGCTCGGATCATCACCGTAGAACCCCCTTGAAACTGCTTCTTGACACGCCAGACGAGCCCTGTTCACTCCGGGATGCGGCGATGCTTGAATTGGAGCGGGCGGGATTGAAGACAGAAACGGTATTCAGCAGCACCAGCATTCTCGCCATCCAGGCGGCCGTGCTGGCCGGACTCGGAATTGGCATGTTATCGCCGAGCTCCGTATCGCCCGATATGAGGGTGTTGGGAATGCCCGAGGGAATGCCTGAAATCCCACGGGCCCAGATCGTTCTTGCCCGGTCAGCGGAAACGAATTCAGAGGCCGTTGATACCCTGGAGAGTTTTCTGATTTCGCACTTGCGGA
This sequence comes from Bacteroidota bacterium, assembly GCA_004356265.1. Taxonomy (GTDB): domain Bacteria; phylum Bacteroidota; class Rhodothermia; order Rhodothermales; family UBA10348; genus N075bin62. Next base: position 4,956 of record SMXK01000210.1, on the reverse strand, counting down.
CCGAGCAGTTTGTTCATTGAGAGACCTCGGCAAGGAAGTTTCTGAATTCTTCCGAATTATAATTGAACATTCCCGTGTGTCTCATCACAACGTCGCCATCCGGGCTGATAACATATGTGGTCGGGATTGTGTTGGTTGAATACGGCTCCGGCAGACCTGCGTGTAACAGATAGACGGGGAACGTATACCCCTTCTTTTCAACGAACGCTCGCGCAATTTCAAGGGAGTCGTCTGAGGATAACATCGCGAATACGATGTTTTCGCCGTCCATGTGTTCGTACAGGTCATGGATTATCGGCATTTCCGCCAGGCACGGCGCGCACCAGGTCGCCCATATGTTTATAAAAATGGTCTTTCCCTTCCACTCAGCCATGTCGACCGGTTCGCCATCCATGTCAATGAGTGGGATGGAATAGTTTGCCCTGCTAATGGGCATACCACCCAGTTCTGCATCTCGTACAAGAATTCCGCTCAGTAACATTCCTCGCTGGACGTAGCTCTGAAGCACGGTACCGTACCCTGTCTGTTTCAGCAGAACGAGAACGAGTATGATTACGGCCCACTCGACGAGTGCACGATTTCGCGATTTGGATTTGGAGCCGGATTCGTTCTCGGTGTTTTTATCAGATTCAGTCATGCAGGCAAATAATTTCGATCGAGTGGACACCGATACCAGGATGCCGGGAGACCGGGTGATTTAATATTGGGCTCTCGCATAACGGGTCTTAATACATCATAACAAACGATGGCGTTTGTTTAGTGCCGCCACCGCAACCGATGTTTCGGCAGCACCGTAATTAAATACATGTCTGAAAAAAGTAATACTTCCACGCAGCGTGTTTTCAGAATCGTATCGCCGACTAACCGATCAGGAGGCAAGTCGATTAGCGACCGCTCTGATGGCCCATCTTCGGCCGATACAAAACCCGCCCAAAAAAATAAACTCCTTCGAAACTGGAAGAGGTGGGTAATCGGTATTCCGCTGTCTCTGTTGCTCCCGTTTATTGTGCTCGTGAGGTTATCCAGCCTGTTTTATTCCCACTATCAACTGAATGCCTGGGTAGCTGTTCTTGCCGGATCAGTAATCGCCCTTGGATTGTTTACGGGCATTCTATATATCGTGGCGAGACGAATCGGCTTGAAGCCCGGGCGAAGATCCGTCCGGACGCTTACAGTCGCATTTGCTTCGTACACGGTGTATTTACTCATCTTTGTGTCGGCGAGCAATGTTAAGGCTCCAGAGATCAGGGAAACATATACCGCTCTACACCCGGCGATTCGTCTTGCACTTAGTACATTTATGTTGCTTGATCGCGATGCCGTTGTTACCGACAGCCAGAGACAGGCTGCGGACTATCAGAAAATGGGCCTCAACACGCCCAATTCGTCTTTGCACTACACGCAACGAAATGGATTTGTCCACGCTGTAGATTTGAGAACAAACGGGCGTTCGGAAACCAGGAATTTATTGACCGCTGCATATTTCAGGCTCATGGGATTTTCAACACTTCGGCACACGGGTACGGCGGACCATTTACATGTATCTTTGCAAATTCCGTCTTTGTAGCTTCGATCTTCAGAGCTCCGATCTTCATAGATTTTGCCGGTAAAGATTCCGAATCCTGATAACTCGACCCATCCGAGCGTAATCCCATCAATTACCAAGGCGACAAACTTCTTCATTACAAAGCGTACCGACATCCTACGGCGACAGAATGGGTAGTTTTCGTGCACGGCGCCGGAGGAAGCTCCGCGATCTGGTTCAAGCAAATTCGTCCATTTCGGAAGAGGTTCAATGTATTGATGCCTGACCTTCGAGGACACGGTCGGAGTGTCGTACACGATAAGATCAAAGAAAAGTACACTCTTGCGTCTGTGAGTAGCGAAATCCTGGACGTTCTGGACCATCTTAAAATTGAATCGGCCCATTTCGTAGGAATATCGCTTGGGACGCTTCTGATTCGGGAGATACTCGATGATCATCCGAATCGCGTACGGACACTCGTTATGGCGGGTGCAATAACAAACTTTACGCTTTGGGCGCGATTCCTGATTGCAGCCGGAAACAGCCTTAAATACGTCATTCCATTTAAGGCGTTATACGCAACTTTTGCCTGGATCATTATGCCCGGAAAGCGGGCCAGCGAGGCAAGAATACTATTTCGACGTGAGGCCAGGCAAGTGTCACCTCCTGAATTTCGCAGGTGGTTGCGACTCACTGCCGAGATTAAGAATAAACTTCCATACTGGAGAAGATCTGGAGGCACGCGCCCTGTATTGTATGCCATGGGCGGGCACGACTATATGTTCTTACCATCCGCAAAACTGCTGGCCGACGTACACGAAAACGTTTCATTATTGGTGATTTCGGAATCAGGACATGTTTGCAACGTAGAACGGCCTGATGATTTTAATCAGGGTACGTTTTCATTCTTTGAGCGCTATCGCGAACGGGAAACGGTGTAAGACGCGATTTCTTCCAGCCCTGTACGAGCGTCCGAAACCTCCAGGCCTGACAACAAAGCGGCAGCTTCGTCAGCCAGTTCCACCATGCGTTTTTTTGCATATTCCACACCGCCACTGTCTCGAACGAATTCGGCCACACGCTTCATATCACCGCGCGATTTTCGGCTCTTTCTTACAATTCGTAAAATTTCCCGGCGGGAGGCTGCGTCCGTGTTTTTCAGCCCATAGATAAGCGGAAGAGTCAGCTTCTTTTCTTTGAGGTCTATTCCGAGAGGTTTTCCTACATCGGTGACGCCGAAATCAAACAGGTCATCCCGAATTTGAAAGGCCAGACCAAGCTTCTCGCCAAATACCCTCATTCGTTCGACAACCTCCGGATCTGCGCCAGCGCTGGCTGCTCCACACTCGGTACAGGCGGAAATAAGAGATGCTGTTTTGTCCGAAATAATCTTGAAATATGTCGCCTCATCAATATCCAATTTTCGCGCCTTCTCGATCTGCAGGAGTTCGCCTTCACTCATCCGCTTGACCGCTTTAGATACAATTCTGAGCAGATTGTATTCTTCATGTTCAACCGCGAGCAACAGTCCGCGACTCAGTAAAAAATCACCGAGCAATACAGCCACCTTGTTCTTCCAGACCGCGTTGATCGAAAAAACGCCCCTGCGGCGGTCTGCGTCATCGACCACATCGTCGTGCACGAGCGTCGCGGTATGTAATAACTCGATGAGTGCGGCCGCTACGTGGGTTGACTCGTCAATTCCGCCGCACGCTTTTGCAGATAACATCACGAGAAGAGGCCTCAGTCGTTTCCCTTTCTGGCGCAAAAGATACTGGATTACATGATCCAGCAGCGTCACGTCGGATTGCATCGCACTCCTGAAATAGTCCTGGAAAGCATCCAGGTCCTGTTTCATTGCTTTCTGTATTTCCGCGATGGATCTCGGATTGACAGACGTGGCAGATATGTCTTTGACCTGCATCAGTAGCTGATGATTCTAATGGCGAGAGGGCCGACGAGGAAGAACCCTATAAAGAAAGACCCCAATAAACAAAAACGCGGTCGAATAAACTGCGTTGCTGTTATGAAAATTTATAGTGGGCCTTTCGAAGCAAAATCAAGAAAAAAGGTACGCCGGTTATCGCAGTTACAATGCCCACCGGAAGATCCTGGCCCGGCAAGAGAGTGCGCGCAACAAGATCGGCCAGTACAAGAAAAATTCCCCCACCCACAAATGATAGCGGAACTACATACCGGTGGCTGATGCCTGCAAACGACCGTGCCATATGGGGAATGATCAATCCTACAAATCCTATTATTCCTGAATTGGCAACCATTACTCCCGTCACGAAAGCAGCCAATACCACCAATACTTTTTTAATGATCTCGACCCGCACGCCAAGACTTTCCGCAGGTTCTTCTCCGAGCAATAATGCGTCCATCTGTCCCGAAATAATCATCGTTATCGCGAATCCCAAAAGTGAAGCGATGGCGATTAAAGGCAATGTGTCCCACGTATTTTGTGCGAGAGAGCCGAGGAGCCAGAAAAGAATTGCGCGCAACTGATTGGCGTCTGTGGACATGTACGTTATGAACGACGTAATGGCGGCCATTAAAGAGGCCATGGCAACACCGGCGAGCAAGAGGCGAGAGACGGAGAGCCCGTCCTCACCTCGTGCAATCAGGTACACCAAAGTGATAGACAGCAATGCGCCCCCGAAGGCGGCCAGCGGCATGGATAACCAGACTGCCAACACCGGCGGCAAGAAGCCGAGATAAAAAAGTGATGCACCAGCAGATGCCCCCCCGGAAATGCCAAGGATAAACGGGTCCGCCAGCGGATTGCGGACAAGCGCCTGCATTGCGACGCCGATTATCGAAAGGCCAGCACCTATAAAAAACGCGGATAAAACTCTGGGAAGTCTGACTCCCATAACAATATCCCGGTCGGTCTGCACAACGGCATCGCTGAGCGAGAAAAACGGCTCAACGAGCACTCGAACCACCGTCCCAAGGGATACGTTCGTAGTTCCTATGGACACCGCAAGAGCAATGACGGGCAATACCGCGACTATCGACAGGAGTAATGCAGTGTTCGGTTTTTTCAATTCGAGTCCGATTTAAGCACAAGCAGAAGATCGGGTTGTAGAAACGACAGTATGGCCTCGGCCGCATCCACGTTGCGGGGTCCCGGGCGCAATATCAGGTTTGATTCTATTGCGAAGATACGATTGTTCAGAATGGCCGGTACATTCGTCCACTGCCGGTGATTTATCAGGAAATCAGATGTTTTGGTCTCAGCGGAAAACGTTCCAATGATGACATCAGGCCGCTCCGAAATGATGAACTCCTCATTCAGGATGACCGCATCCTGATCGAGTTGGGCGGTGATACTTTCGCCCCCACCGAGGCGGATGAGGTCGTGAACATAACTTCGCGCTCCGAATGAATACAGATCTGTGGAAGACAACAACGTCAATACCTTGGGT
>SMXK01000209.1 GCA_004356265.1 Bacteroidota bacterium | reverse complement strand
CCCTTTTCAGGTGGTGTGATTCTCAAAGCCGGGAGCCAGGCTGATCTAATCATCTACGCACCAATATTCGGAGCGGCCTTCACTTTTCTCTGGTGGCGGATGCGTGATCGGATCGATGAAGTACAATTGTGGAGGAACGTACGGCTGGCCATTCGATTCTTTTTGATCGCCGTTTTCTTCCTTTACTCCTTCGCCAAGTTCTACCGATCGCAGTTCATGCCCATACCCGAGTTTCAGCTTGACACGAGACTCGGTGACCTGACCTCGATGCGATTGCTCTGGCTCTATTTTGGGCACTCATTCGCCTACGTTCTCTTCGTAGGGGTATCCCAAACCGCTGGCGCATTGCTTCTAACCTTTCGACGCACAGCGACTCTCGGCGCGATGGTACTCTTTGTCGTTGTTTCGAACATCGTTTTCGTCAATTACGCCTACGACATTCCGGTTAAAATGCCAGCGAGCGTTTTTCTGGCAATGACCATATTTCTTCTGCTGGAAGAATTTCCCAGGCTCTGGAACACAATAATCATGAAACGCACGGAGCTTCCGCCACCCGTTTCGTATCGGCCCGCCTTCAGTCCTCGTATCGGGATTCCGATTTCGATCATAGTCGTGCTTTATTTCGCCTGGCAGACCAATATCAAGTTCCAGCGTCGCGCCGAGTCCCGTGCGACTACTTCTGAGTTGCTACCCTTTGGAGGTGTCTGGGAAGTGGATGAACCGGGCGAGGCCGGCTCTGGGACGACGTGGGATCGGCTTGTTGTTCAGTCATCTGGGTACGGCACAGTTGGCGTAGGGACCAAGATTGGAGATGAATACTCGCAACTCGAAACGGTATCGTATTCAGATTCCCTTCGGACTTTTTCCATGACATGGAAAGACTCGACCGATACGTTTAGCGGTCGATATTCTGTGGATGGTGATACACTCCGTCTCAGTGGAATCCAGTTCGGTGATACGTTAAACGTGAAACTGATCCGTCGACGCTTCCGTCTGGAGCCGGATAGGTATTAACAAGCGCATCCTACGGGTCAACTGGCGGAAAGTGCAAAGAAGGCCGAAAAAAGCTCAAATCATCCGGACATGGTCGGAATTTCCGGAGGCGAAATCGTTTTCCTTTTTAAGCGTTCCGGGTCGGGTACCCTCGTCTTGGTGCTGGCCTTGCGCTTGTGCTCTGCGTCAGGTACAATGAGACCAAGCGGACGATGTCCGTAGATCCGCCAGTCGTTTTGCAGGTGACACGATGCTCACCATTTATCCAGTCCTTAATGAGGTCCCAGAATGACGAAACATAAGCTTTTTTCGACAGACCAATGGTTTCAAATAGCACCTGTACAATACGGGTTGTTTATGTTTTTTGGCCTTCTGGGTGTATTCCACATCGGACACGATCTCCTGAATTATACGGGGATGTCCCTTGATAATCGCGCATATGTTATCGCAATCGTAGGAGCTGTTGCTTCATGTGTAGGGGCAAGATATAGAGTGGGAAAAAAATCGGACTGAGGATGATCGCTGTATATCACCTTTAAGAAGGCGAATGTCAATTCCGCATCCTGCTTGTCGGCTACGCTGGGTCTGTTACTCTCCTTGGATCATCGAATTGAAGAGAGGTGCAATTTCGGTAAATATATTTCGGTAAAAAAACGAAGACATAGCCCATAATAAGGGATATAGGGCCATTGAGATCGATTCCTGATTTGGTAGCATCTGACTCTTAATAACACGGAACGGACCGACCGAGATGGTCATAGTCGGTCCCGTTTGGGCGGGGTTACACGCGGGTCAGAGAATAGTCATCGTGAGAGAACCAAATCCGTCGAAGGCCGGAATTAAGTGATTCCGGCAGTCTGTACGGACATTCGTTTCGGTTGAGAAGAATGGATTTCGGTAAAAAAACTTCGGTAAAAAACGAGGAAAAACCGAAAAAACGACGTTTTTAGTCTGTATAGGCGGATATTCAAGCTTGTACCCTCTTTCCTGCAGTCAGGAGCCACGTTTGACGCGGCAGCCTATTACGGTGTGTGGAAGCCCGTTAACCACCGATCCCTCGAACCACAGCGGATTTTCTGGAGACCAGAATCAAACTAACCGAGGGATGAAGGACACCATCAATCCTACCCATGCGGTGCCTAAACTGAGTCTGGCTGCAAGTCACCTGAGGCGCCCGGAAAGAGTACAGTATGCGGCGACTCGCGGAAGCGATTGTTGCCACAACACTAATATTTTCGAGACAAAAACGGCCAATACAGTATCGTAGAAGCCATTTTCAAGACAAGCCCATCTGAATGGCATTCGAGAGGTCAGGAGTTCGACTCTCCTCAGCTCCACAGTAAAATAAGGGCGGTTTTACTTCAAAAATATTTGAGCCGCGCATCGATGCCTGTTACGATCCTTGGCAACCGAAACGCGACATACTTAGGCTCCGCGATGAATAACATTTGTTCTACGGACCCAGGTCCATTTCGCCTTGCTGGACCAGATGCAGTCGTTGTAGACGAGTGTAATGCCCACAACGCGTTGTCGCAAGACCTGAGCTCGCTGGGTCGTGCCACGTTACATATCATCCATTCCAGCTATTCGCGAACCAGTTCGAAACGAACTTCCTGCCGGCTGAACGCCGAAAACACGCCAAGCCCGCCCACGATATTGGTTGGCGGCTCATTCAGGTCGCGTGAGTCCTGCTCTCGATTCAGATATAGATCTACGTATTCCTGGTTGATCCTGTATACAGTCGCCGTGTACTCGCCAATTACCTCCAGTGAGAATAACCGGATGTCGAAGAAGTTTGCAGTCGTGGGTTGTGTAATTATTTCGATTCCTCCAAACCGATCCCGAATGAATTCAGGTAAAATAAAGTCGGGATTCTCCGCTTCCGGCGTTCGGATAGCGACGAAATACGCGTCCCCGACGTCATTGTCCCACGTAACGGATATCGCATTCTCTTCGCTCTGAAAAAACTCCCGGAGTGCTCCGGGATTCTGCCGCGGACCCTGGCCTGGCCCCGCACCGATCTCCAACTCAGGCACAACGACCTCAGAAACAGAAATGGTCGTACCGGCCGGGGCGATGGGTACCTGCGTTTCGGCTCGTATAATCGCTCCGTCGGTTTCGATCACCAATTCAAATACGTCGCCCGCTTCGACGACGAGGTCTGAGCCAGGATACGTGTAGATACCATCGGTCCCCGTAGACACCAATGAATATATGGTGGCTCCTTTCGACAGCGTGACAACAGCATCATTTACGGCCGCCGGTACAGTTTCGTCACTATTGAGGGAAATGACGCGACTCAATTTGATGTCGTCGACCGATTCACCAGCAAAGAGAAAAGCCTCAACAACAAGCAGCTCATCCGCGGGCGCAACATCGGTTGAATCACAGCCGGTAAGGGCTATCGCCAGAATAAGGATCATCCATAGTCTCGAGCTCATATATCTACCCTCACAGAAAGATTGGGTGTAATACCCAGGAAAGTAAAATCAGTCGTCAGCATTGGCGTTTCGGAGAGGTCAAACTCTTTGTACCACACGTTCTCTCTGTTGTATAAATTGAATACTGAAAACCCGACGTCCATTCTGGACGGACCGGCAAAAAACCTGTAATGAACCGCCGCATCAAGACGGTGATAAGCAGGCAAGCGCTCGGAATTTTTTTCGCCTACATGAATGAAGCTCTGCTCTGTATCGTCCAGTAGCGTGATGAAATATTGCGACTCGGGCGACGTATACGGTTTGCCTGATCCGTACAGCCATGTTGCCGAAAACGACCACTTCCTGAATTTCAGGCTATATATCAGTTTCAGCTCATGAAGCTGGTCGTGAAGAGCCGGAAACGGAAGTCCGCCATTCAGTTCAGGGAATGTATGCTCGACATTTGCAAGCGTATAACTTATCCACCCGGTATGTAAACCTGCCTTTTTCTGCAGCAAAAATTCGAGTCCTTTTGAGATACCGTCACCCGTGTAAAACAACTCGTCAGCGACGGGAGCGGTCGGGCCGTCTCCGAACTGTCCGGGGCGCCCCCCTGTATTGGGATTCCGCTGGAAGCGGAGAGAAAATTCTGTCAGGTCTGTCGTATCCCGGTAGTATGACTCGACGCTGAATAAATAACCGCGTGTTTCGTAAGAGAGTCCCAGGATATAGTGCATTGATTTGCTCACACCAACTTCTTCTCCATCGGCGAGGAGCCAGAAATCTCTCGCACCCTCCGTTACATTTTCATTCACCACCCGCGCGACAAACTGATTGTAGATTCCGAATGCCCCGCTGAGCGTAATACGTTCTGTCAATCTGGCTTTCGCAGACAGTCGGGGTTCGAAATAAATAGCTTCAGTCTGATCGTAATAAACCGTTCTTAATCCGCCCGAAATTGAAAATGTCTGATTCGGATTCCACTTGGATTGTGCGTACACCGCACCATGAAAGCCTTGATCCATCCGATCCAAAATCTGAAGCGTGTCATCCCTGACCGATGAATAACTCACGTCGGACTGCGTCAGCTGAACTCCAAACTTGACGCCGGCCGGCTGTGAAAACTGCCATTCGTTGTCAATCTTGAGTGTGGCATCATTTACCCTATTGTTCTCCAGTGAACCCAGATTCGCCGAAAAACTAACCGTATCTGTTTCTGCGTCTCGGCGCTCTATAAACGTATTTCGGTCGTAATCTGAGAAGTATTGTGTATACGATGCCATGGTCGTCGTAAACAATTGTGGGTGCCATTGGCGAGACCATTGCGCACTTCCCCCCAGGTTTCCCCATTCGGTCAGATCGAAGAGGTTATTTGTCAGATTTGCAGCTGCTGGACCCCCGTTTCCGATTCCAATTTCACGGAAGACATCTCGTGATTTATCGAGATGATCCTGGCTGTTGTAAAAACTCAGCGCAAGGGCATCCCTGTTCGTGGGACGATACGTGAGCTTCGCATTGACATCGTAGAAGTAAAAATCGGGTTGAATGAATGCGTTCTGATTGTTTCGGAGTCCACCACCGAGTGCGCCGCCTCCGGGACCCCGCCCACCGGGAGCCTGAGCACCTTCATCATTGTCGTCAGGTGTGATATCGTCACCCGTGAGTGTCTCATAGATACTGCTGTAGAGACTGGTCTGGATGACGTCCGTAAAGGATCTCCGGCCCGAAAACAGAAACGAGCCTCGTCCACCGAGAGGCACCTCGATCACGGCGTTGGCGCTTAACAAATTCAGGCCGAATCCTCCTCGAAATTCATTTACATCTCCGGTTTTACCGGTCATATTGATT
>SMXK01000208.1 GCA_004356265.1 Bacteroidota bacterium | reverse complement strand
TTCGACTGGGATATCGACGGTATGAGCGGCGATCCGTCAGGTGCGACCGTCAAGCTCGGCGAGATTGGTATGGACTTCCTGGTCGGTGCCGCGATGACTCAAATAAGAGAATTGCTGGCTGAGTGATATATCTCGATAGCCTTGAATGATCGCATCTGGCCACGCCCAAAGGAGCAGCTGTCCTGAATCGCTTCGCAATCAGATAGGGCGCTAATCGGCCTCGCTTTATCGTAACGTCCGTCTTCGAAAATAGTGTCAGGTTTTCATTAATGAGAACCTGTTAACAGCGAGATTAACCAGTAAAACGATAAAATCATTTAAATCGCGATTAACATACAAAGGCGAGGAAAATGACTATATCCTTATGGTTTCGGCGCAGAAGTTTCAGAGGGCGAGATACGAAAAAACTACAACATGGTTTTACGCTTCTCGAACTTATGGTTGCACTCGTCGTTGCTGGAACACTGACCATTTTTGCTGTCTCGGCGTACACCGGTGTTACTGAGAGAGCTCGGGTCGCCGCCGCAATAGGCGATATCGGAGAAATTCACATTGCAATACAAAAATTCCTTTTAAACGAAAACAGAGGATATCCCGAAAATTTAGCCGAACTTGGCCTGGATAATCTGATCGATCCATGGGGAAACCCGTATGAGTATCTGGTCGTTGAAGGGCTTGGCAATAACGGGACCGTCCGTAAAGATCACAATCTGGTTCCGGTCAATCGACGATACGATATCTACAGCATGGGTAAAGACGGAGTCACCTCATCGCCGTTCACATCGAGGCTAGGTCGAGATGACGTTGTTCTAGCTGGTGATGGCACATACTTCGGCAAGGCGGAAGATTTTTAGAGACGACTGTCCATGTAATGCGGAAATCGGCATATCGTAATCCCATCTCCAATCGTAAGCCATTCAGCGCCGACAATTGAGGGGCGCCCGATACCACCGAAATCCAGGCAGTTCGGGCCGTTTGTTTCTGCGTCGGTTTGTACAAGGAATGGTGAATACGCTCCAATCGTGTTTTGAGGAGAAGTAATTCATCGACAAACCGCATGGACTCGCACTTCGTCAGCACAGATACAGCCGCCCGAGCTTCGTCAATTCTCTCCCAGCTCGATAATGGTGCTCGTGTATCGAAAAACTCCACTAACAGTGATTGTGCCGATGGCGGTAGATGATCCGTCGCCTGAAAGTCCAGGAAGCCCTTTTGGCAGGCATTGTAGATGCCCTCGTGGCGCGTGTAAGAAGCAGCAATCGTGGCCAAAGCCACATCAATTTTTCTCACGGCGAATGAACAGGCTCTTTTCTCAGCGTTTTGTGATCTCACAGATAAATTGTTGACGCCATGATGCATTGTTTGCTCCAAGACCTGTCAATCAGTGCATTAAAGATTAACACCAGTAAAACGAGAAAAACAGGAAAAACCAATAAATCGTATTATTGCGTGCTGCGATTGTGAACTACGTCACAGGCATATAGGCGTCTGTTCGACTGTTTAGCGATACTCCGTCAATATACAAACATTGCCTGTAATCTTGTGGGCGAATCGGGTGCAGCGAACACTTCCACTCGTGCGCCCCAACGCTGCTGATTATTGGATTTGACAGTGACGGTTCGCTGTAAATACGACGTTAGACAGGCCGCAATATCTGTCCAGGTATTCCAATCTTCGGGGTTGTCCAATATGTCACTTTGCACGGATTTGCCTACGAGCGCTTGGGCACCGGAGTATTCCAGCCACGTGGCAAGGTAGTCGTTCGCAGCGACGATCGTACCGTCAACTTCGCAAGCAAGATGGACGCCGTTGGCAGGGCATGCTGATTGCATATTTTGCGATTTATGAATTATCTTGCTCATGCTTCTATAAAGATCCTGGACATGAAAGTTGGGCAATAATTACGCATAGCAACGGGCTGAATCGTACTCATGTTTATGTGGACGTAGTCTGGACGCAACGCCTTGAAACGTCATGACCATATGGCCACCGGAGTTCTTGCAAGCTATACTTCTCCTGAGATATACAGCCTGCGCTTCGACAAGCGCGTACTCGCGCTCGAATATTTGATCACTCGTCAGGCTTGCACAGCCACTCAATGAAAGGGCGAGCAGAATCGGAATTATCAGGTATCTCATTGCTATCTCCTTCGTATAACTTCGCGGCATATCAGCCGCATTTCGTTGGAACACCATTTAACAGTTCGGCGTCAATGCTGAAAAGAAAATTGAATTCTTTAGATAGTCGACCACTGCTCTTATCGACACTGAAGGTCCAGTCGATAATCTCGATAAGATCGCACTGATCAGTACCGCGATTGGTTAAGAAGCCCAGAACGAGGGTATGCTCGTATCTATCATTCGATTCGAGTGAGTGTGTCTGCAGCACTTTCTTTTGTGCTGGCCAAAAGAAAGTGAATTGCCACATGTACTCCGAATATGCGCGTATTGACTGGCTTGTCGGGGAGCTAATATTCAACGTACCCGCATAACCGTCTCGAAGATTCCGATCGACGCCATCACGATTCACGTAACTGCACTTAAATACGCGAGCGAAATTAAGCGAAGTCAGATCAGAAACATTGCCGATGCTGTCGGGAAACGAAAGCTCGCGGACAAATTCAAAGTATCTGTCATTCTCGTACGACTCCACGTAAGTGCCATATACATGCCGTTGCTTGCTGTCCGATAATTCCCATGCGAATGCCTGTTGGGAATCGTCTGTACACAGCTCGTAGGATAAAGATGCGTCTTTAACGTGATAAAGTGAGTAACTTTTGGCCGTACTGGAGCGCTCATCCACGAAGAAATCCACAGGCACCTGATAGAAACTGTCATACACCGCCGACAATATTTCGCTGTCGCTGGGAAGGACTCGTTGCTGTAATTCACGGATCGAAGGTTGGCCGTTTGAGCTCTGCGAGTTACATGCGGCCACACCCAGAAGGCAGAAAGTCGCGATTGCGTGTGATGTGTTCATATGTGGTTAAACTCATGTGTCGCAGTAATCAAAAATAATGATTACAGTGTTTTAATCGATTTAAATGAATTATGCGACTTCGGCACAAATGCACTGTGAACCAGGTCTCATTTGGCGTTGTCAGGGATGGCGCAAGGGCCTAAGGACTTAAAAACTGTGATGCAGGTAGCTATTTTTTTGGGCTACGTGCAATTGCTGGGGCGAGCCACCATCGGGAAATTGGGGCTTCTATAGAACATCAGAAGTGCGCTTGAGTTTGGTTGCTGGAAAAGCTGTGTCAGAATGCCGTCCGGCCGCCGGCGGCAACACTGGTATCGGTGGGCGAGGGGAGCCAAGGCTCGTAATTGATACGAATTACTTCTTGTTGACGTCAATCCTGGTTTTGATATCAGCGCCGAACCCTGCTCGCCTTACCGGGTCCCAACGTGATTCGCTACCCGACAACCATTTGATTAACGCCACAAACCGCCAGATGGATGTCAGCTGTCTGTAGCCAAGATTTTCGACTAATGCCACGGTCATCAACACCAACAGGTCTGTGAATCGGCGATAGACTCTGAATGACGATTCTTCAAGCAGCAGCGCGCTGGCTGATAACATCGTGCCCACACTCACGGAGAGAAACACAAAAATAGCAAGCGACCCGTAGTCTATCCAACCGAACCAGGCTGCAGTCGCGATAATGCAGAGCCCGAGGACCTCTATCACAGGACCGATTAGTTCGAATATTAGATAAAAAGGAAACGCGATCCATCCGACGGTCCCCGAGTTGGGGTGAAAGAACAATTGTTTGTGCATACTTAGAACGTCGGCGAGTCCTGTTTGCCACCGCATTCTTTGTTGCCGCAGATCCTTAAAGTGGACCGGTGCCTCAGTCCAGCATATCGGGTCGGGCAAAAAAACGATCCTATACGGTTTTTGTTCGAGTCGGGCTTGCCGATGTAGTCGTGCGACCAACTCCATATCTTCGCCGACAGTATGTCGACAATAGCCGCCTGCAGCGATCACGCTTTCCTTGTGAAAAACCCCGAAAGCGCCAGAAATAATCAAAAGTGCGTTGATAGGAGACCAACCGAGACGACCAAATAGAAATCCACGCATATACTCGACAACCTGGAACAATGCCAACGGGCTTCGGGGTAACTCGACATGCTCAACGAATCCTCCGCTTACCTTGCAGCCGTTCGCGATTCGAATTGTACCTCCCGCTGCGATTGTCGTCGGGTCATCCAAAAAAGGTTGAACTAAGCGTTGCAGGCTACCTCTCTGTAGCAAAGAATCTGCGTCTGTAACACACACTAGTGGGAAACGTGCCACATTGATTCCTGCGTTGGAGGCATCGGCTTTCCAGCCACGTTGTTTGTCGACCAGTCTAAGGTTGGGATATTCAGTGGAAAGATAGACACCACGGATTGGCCGTGTAGCGATTCTGTGCCGGTAGGCTTCTGGTACTCGTTCGAAGCCAAATGAGTTGATCAATACCTCCATGGTCCTGTCTGTTGATCCGTCATTTACAATGATTATTTCGAATTCGGTGTATTTAAGCTGCAGCAATGCACGAACCGAATCGCAAATCGTAGTCTCTTCATTATATGCAGCTGCGATGATGCTGACCGGATACATGAACTCGGTATATATAGGCGGCATACCCGCGACTTCGTTTCTGATATTCAAGCGCTGCACTGACACAAAAGAACTGATGTTCAGTGCTATGTAGCAAGTGCCCAGGCAAATGAAATATAGAAGAAAAACCCACTGTATTCCGTTTACAAACAGCTCAATGTTCACTCGAATTTTGCCTCGGAGATGGCCTGCTCGAGAATGTCACGTGCGAAATCGTCAGATTGTTCCTGTTGAATCTTCCGCAGCCCCTTCAAATCAATCCACGGAAAATGACACAAAGCCTGAGCCGCGCGGTATCGAACCCACCATTCTTCGTCCATCAATGCCCGGACAACCCGTTTGGTATCATCAACGGTTCCAGTTTGACCGAGAAACCTGATCGCAAGTACGCGGACATACCATTCATCATGAGTAACAAGCTTGCGTGCAAAAGGGAGTTGGGCGGGATTACTCAGGACCCTCAGGCAGGCAGCAATCAAAGACGGATCGCTCGCATTAATAAGTATTTTGGTAACGAGTTCATCAATGCTTGGCGAAGCAAAGATCGGTACAAATTTCAACAGCGATATAGTGTGCTGTGGGTTCGGGGTCGCCTCGAGTAACGCTGACTTAAATGGTTCTTCGGAATTGTGCGGGTCAGCAGCTGCAAGGATTGACGCGATACGATCGGCCGGCCAGTCGTGCCGGACTGGGATTCTGGCGATAAGTTCCGGAATAGCGCGGCTGGGACAAATTTGTGTCAAAGCATTAGCCGACACCAAAGAGACCAATGTGTTTTGCGAATCCAGATCTTCCCACACGGGCAGCCACGCTTCTGCGACTCGCATATGGCCAAGTACAACTGTTGCCAGTAAGCGCATACTGATTCGCCTGTGGTCAAGCAATTTCAGAGCCACTTCGTCCAATTGGAGTCGCCGTGCCAAACCATTTAATCGAATTGACGCATCGCCCGACACCGTCTCCTGCACGGCACTCCATTGGCGTAGAAACAGGACTATGTCTCGCTTTTTTACGGTCGGCAATACAGCAGAGCGTGTTGATCCCTGGCTGAATGCGGCCGCTGCTAAAACCGGGCGCCAAACGCTTATAAGGGCAGCTGCTCGTTCTTCGCGAAAATTCAGCCGTGCACGTAATAACACTATGAGTGTAAATATCGCCAGAGTGGTGAACAGAATGATTTGAGCCGTCCACAACGCGATATGTGAGACCTGCTCAAAACCTGTAATGGAGTTCAATGCCTGCACCCTTGCTGTCGTACAGATCACCTTGCCGGAGCTGCGATAACTTCCAGAACACAGACCAATGTCTACCTAATCTGTGTAAGCCAAATATCGAAAGTGACTTAATTTCCGTAGAGACCAAGTTGCTTTGGCTCAATTGCTCAGATTCTGTGCCGTCTGCAATTGAAAGCGCAACCATGCTGTCGCCCTTATAATAATAGTCACCTCTTAGTTCATGCGAGAGAGTAACGTCGGTACGATCGGCCTTGCCTCCGCGTAACCGGTAGACGAAACGGTAATCACTCCAGTAGCGCTCAATTGATACAGATGCGACATTACTGATTGTCTTCGCATATTCGGAATGCCGTATACCAAAACCAATACCCCAGTCGCCTGGCAATATGCGATGCAAACGCACCACCGCCGAACTGGAAGCTAATACAACTGCATCCGGGCAATACGTTATC
>SMXK01000207.1 GCA_004356265.1 Bacteroidota bacterium | reverse complement strand
GGGGTCGGATTTTACAGCGCGTTCATGGTCGCGGATAAGATCACACTAGAGACCCGTTCGTCAGCTTCGGACGGAAAGGGCTGGAAGTGGGAATCGGATGGCGAAGGTTCTTACAGCATCGAAGAAAGTGACCGGGAAGATCGAGGCACGAAAATCACTCTTCACTTGAAAGAGGATGCGTCTGTTTACGCCGATGCCTGGAAACAGAAAGAGGTGATCAGGAAGTATTCCAACTTTGTGGATTTCCCGATTTTTGTAGATGACGAGCAGGTAAATACGGTTGAGGCGTTATGGCAGAAATCGAAAAGCGAGATTAAAGACGAGGAACTGACAGAGTTCTATAAGTTCGTGGCCAACGCGTTCGACGAACCTCTCGGGCACCTGTTATTACGCATCGAAGGTCGGGTCGATTTTCGGGCGCTACTTTTTGTCCCCTCGAAAGCTCCACAGGGGATGTTCAGGGAAGATTTCGAGTTTGGCGTTCACCTGTATTCGAGCAATATCTTTATCCAGGATGATTGCAAGTCATTGCTCCCTGATTATCTGCGGTTCATTAAGGGCGTGGTCGATACGGCGGATTTACCGCTGAACGTCTCTCGTGAGGTAACCCAGAAAAGCCCGGCGATGGCCAAAACTCAAAAGATTCTGACGGGTAAAATTCTCGGGATGTTAAAGGACTGGGCTGCCGGCGATACTGAGAAATATGACAAGTTTTTCGACGAATTCGGGCCACTTTTTAAAACAGGGCTTTCTTCTGATTTCGCCCATCAGGACGAAATCAAAGAATTGCTTCGGTATGAATCCACGTCCACTGAACCCGGGATTAAGACGTCACTCGAGGCGTACGTCGACCGTATGCAGTCGGGACAGGACAAGATTTACTACCTCCTGGGGTCCGATCGCGCTGGCGCTGCAGCCAATCCCAATCTGGAGTATTTCGGTAAGAAGGAAATTGAAGTTCTGTTGCTGATTGATCCGGTTGATGTCTTCACTGTTTCAGGCCTCACCAAATACAAAGACTTCGATATAATAAGTGTTGAGCGTGCCGATATCGAGGACGACCCGGACGACACAGACGCCGGCAAAAAGAAGGACGTTTCAGATTCCAAAAAGCTTATAAAACGGTTTAAAACTGTTCTCGGAGACCGGGTTGAAGATGTTGTAATCTCGAAGCGACTGGTTGATTCGGCGGCAACGCTCGTGGCTGGCGAGTCCGGAATGGATGCTCAGATGGAACGCATGATGCGAATGATGGATGAGAATTTTTCGGGAGCAAAAAAAGTGCTTGAAATCAATCTCAAGCATGTGCTTATCACCAACCTTACATCACTTCAGAATGACGATTCAAAATCCGAACTGACGGACAAAACGATTGTCCAGATTTTTGAAGGCTCGCAGTTGTTGGAAGGTGTTTTGGATTCTCCGTCAGACTTTGTAGAGAGGATGACAAAGATTATGGTACAGGCCACAGAAACCGAAGAATAGTCCTGGGAACAGCCCACAGTTCGTCTCGGTACCAACGCGTCTTCTAAAAACGCCGCACCTCCCCCACTTTATGTCAACGCGCCAATCGCACCCGTATCTGGTTCTAACTGCGCTCTGGCTAATGGTGTTTTCAGCAAGTAGTCAGGTAATCATTATCGCGCCAATTCTTCCGCGGATCGGCGAAGAACTTTTGATCCCTGAAGAGCTTCAGGGTTGGTTGGTAACTGTGTACGCTGTCTTTCTGAGTATCTTTGCGCTGATTACCGGGCCCATTTCAGATAAAATCGGAAGGCGTCTGATTCTCTTGATCGGAAGCGCCTCGATGGCGTTGGCGCTGGCGCTTCATGCGGCTGCGGACACCTTTACCGCGCTCCTTATTACCCGGGCAGTTGCCGGAGCGGCCGGCGGAATGCTCACCGGGGCTGCTGTTGCATACGTGGGTGATTATTTCCCGTATAACCGGCGTGGGTGGGCTAACGGATGGGTGATGAGTGGTGTGGCCGTTGGTCAGATTGTGGGCATTCCCATCGGGACTCTGCTCGCAGACAAGTTCGGATTCAGGTCAGCATTCTTGATGTTCGGGGCTTTCATGTTACTGGCAACGGTACTCATCTATTATTTCGTACCACAGCCCGATGTCGACCGCGATGAAGCTCGGTTGACGCTCAGAAGCGCCATCGGCATATATATCGAATTATTACGCAGACCCGTGGTTGTGGCAGCTTCTGCAACCTATTTCCTTATGTTTTTCAGCATCGGGTTATACATCATTTATTTCCCCACCTGGCTTGAGGTCACTCTGAATTTGTGTGTAGAGGATATCGCATTTATATTTTTCATTGGAGGCATTGCCAACGTGGTGTTCGGCCCGAGTGCAGGACGAATCTCGGACAAAGTAGGCCGAAAACCGATGATTGTGATTTCATGCATTGGTTTTGCCATCGTGATGGTACTCACAACTTATGTAGTAGACTCAATGTGGCTGGCGTCTGCTTTATTTGCTGCCGCCATGGTCATGGTCGCCATGCGGTTGAGTCCACTCCAGTCGCTCATGACGGCACTCGTCTCCGAAAACAGGCGCGGTGCGTTGTTATGCCTGGCGGTCTCGATCGGAAACGTGGGTATCGGACTCGGCGGTGCGGTCGCAGGCATGATGTACACAAAATACGGCTTCGTCAGCAATACGATACTTGGAGCTGTATCCATATTGCTGATGGCCATTGTCGTACAGGTCTTCCTGCCGGAGCCTAAGGAAGGCGTAATCGAATAAATTGCGTCTTATTCATAATTACTACCCGGCCCCGTCGACCTATGAGTTCATTACGACCAGGAATTCGTCGTTCGTCTTCGTCCCGCGCATTTTTTCGAGCAAGAACGTCATCGCTGCCGCTGGCTCCATATCCGCGAGAAACTTGCGCAGGATCCAGATCCTCTGTAACACCGCCTCAGGAATAAGTAATTCCTCACGCCGCGTTCCTGATTTCACGATGTTGATCGCCGGGTAGATGCGCCTGTCCGCCATGTCGCGATTCAGAACGATCTCTGAGTTACCCGTTCCCTTGAACTCCTCGAATATCACCTCGTCCATCCGTGAGCCGGTATCAATGAGTGCGGTACCGATGATGGTCAGTGATCCTCCGTCTTCGACGTTTCTGGCCGCACCGAAAAATTTCTTCGGTCCGCGCAACGCACCGGCTTCAAGACCACCGGATAGTGTTTTTCCGGTTGACGTGGTGACGGCGTTTGCTGCACGGGCAAGTCGCGTAATCGAGTCAAGCAGAATCACCACATCCTGACCGGCCTCAACGAGACGTTTTGCCTTGGAGAGCACAATGTTTGCCACTTCAACATGGCGTTCCGGCTCCTGATCGAACGTGGACGCAATAACTTCGGCATTAACATGGCGGCGCATGTCTGTAACCTCTTCCGGCCGTTCATCTACCAGAAGAATGATTAGGTGGATGTCCGGATGATTTGTAGAAATCGCATTAGCGATTTTCTGCAACAGAATCGTTTTACCGGTCTTTGGCTGCGCCACAATCAGGGCGCGTTGGCCCTTCCCGATCGGAGAAAACAGATCCAGAACACGCGTGCTGTATTCGTCCGGAAGCGTAGAAAGCTTCAGTAATTCTTCCGGATACAGTGGCGTGAGGTAATCAAACGCGGGTGCCTCTTCCAGCTCACCCGAAACCCTTCCGTTGATCGTGTTCACCTGAATCAGAGCGAAAAATCTTTCGCCTTCTTTCGGTGGTCTCACTTCGCCGTCAACCGTATCGCCCAGTTGTAAACTGAATCGTTTAATCTGCGAAGGTGATACGTAGATATCGTCCGGGCTCGGAAGGTAATTGTACTCAGCGCTACGCAGAAACCCGTACCCGTCTGGCAGGATTTCCAGTACGCCTATCTTTCGGATCATGCCTTCAAGTTCAGTGGTCCGAGGGTCGTATTCGCTCATATATGCCGGTTTGTCGGCAAATACACGGGCATGTCTTTCTTCGCGACTCTCGCGGTTTCTATTCCTGTTGCGGTTCCTGTTCCGGTTTCTGTTGCCGCGATTGTCGCCAGAATCCAATCTCTCATTCCCGCGATTCTCATTCCGGTCATCGCCTCGGCTGCTATTTCGATTGTCGGACCGGCCATCGCGTGAGCGCCCCCTGTTTTCGTTGCCGCGTCCCCGGCTGTCGCCGCCACGACCTTCATTGTTGCGATTACCGCCCCGTCCACGATTGCGGCTGCGTCGATTTCCTCTGTCGTCGCGACTCCGCTCTTCCCGGTCACGCAACTGCTCTTCTCGACCGCGGTTGTCTTGTGGTTGTTGCTCCTCACGGTCCCCGGAATCGTCGCGATTTCTATCATCGCGGCCTCTGTTACGGTCTCTGCCCCTGTCGTTACGTCCGCGATTGCGATCGCCTCGGTTCCGGTTGCCGTCTCTGGACCTGCCGTCGTCCCGGCGATTGTCGTCACTCTGACCGTCGTCGTTTTGATCGTTTTCGGTAGTGCGATCGTGGGATGACTCGCCCTCATTGTCTCGGGACTCTGAGGCCCGGCGGCCGTTGGATTGTTGATCAGTCGAGGACTCGGGATCGTCGTCGCCGTTCCTGCCGGTGTCTTTTGCCCGGCCCGATTTCGGACGCTGATCGGAGTCCGGGCGTCTGGATTTGGAATTGTCGCCTGCAGGCGAGCTGGCTCCGGCGACTGCATCTGCCCGTGCTTCGAGAATCATGTAAATAATGTCCTGTTTGCGCATGGCAGAAAAGCCATGAAGGCTCATTCCTCGAGCAAGGTCTTTTAATTCGGACAACTTCTTGTCTTGAAGTGTTGCGATGTTCATATGGAGATGTGAATACTATAAGTATTGGTTGGAAACAGTGCAGGATCGCACTTGAAAACGGGTATTAAAGCAATTGCGTGATCGGATTCATACCGATAGCAAATCAGCAAAAAGAAAATATTTCTGTATTTCGTTCTCTCGTCGGGAGCGGATGTCCCTGGTAAGAAAGTGCCTTTTGATAAGATGGAGACACATTTCGCACTGCGCGCAAAAGGCGCGAGTTGCGGATACCTGAACCAAGATACCAATTATATTCCGAAATTCAACAAGGGTTCTGTGAATCCCCCTGATTTTTCGCCCACCAATCCAGCGCCTCAGATACGATCATGTGAGAACCAATGATTAATACACCGCCTGATTCTTGACCATCACTTTCGTCAAGAGCCTCAGTTTGCGCTTCCATGAGTGCTGACAACGCCTCGGCTGTCGATATAAAGACGTCACTTACGTGTACACCCAGTTTCTCGAAGATGGCTGCCAGTTTTTTCGGCGGCACGGCCCTCGAATTATCGATACCCAGAACGGTCACGTCAGTCTGCGCGAGTGCGAGAAGTTTTGCGATCCCTTCGATATCTTTGTCTGCCATCAGACCGATCATGATATTGGACACGCTCTCACCACTTGTCCGGGTCACCCCGCCTGTTCTGATTTCGAGAGCCCCTGCAATCGCCTGTGGATTGTGTGCCACATCCAGCCAGATATTCGGGTTCCGGGTGATCAGCTCCATGCGGCCGCGTAATCCCGACCGGCTCACAACCGAGGCGATACCCTGTACTGCATGAGGTCGCATCAGGGGGAATTTTTTTGAGATGAGCTCGGAGGCCCTTATGGCTAGACTTGCGTGTACTACGTGGTGTGCTCCTTCGAGAGGAATTTCCATAGGACCGTACCTTTCGCGCATGGTCTCTATGACGAGGCCCTCTTCGGGAGTCTCGCAGAGGTCGATTTCTGCGGACAACATGTGGAATTCCGAACCGATTTCGTCGGCCATATCTCCCAGCACCATATTTACGGAGGGGTCTGTCGTACCAACCAGAGTTGGCGTGCCAGCGCGCATTATACCTCCCTTTTCGGAGGCTATATCAGCGAGTGTTGAGCCCAGGATGTCAACGTGGTCCAGGGCAACATTCGTTATGACAGTCAACTCCTGCGTCAGGATTTTCGTAGCGTCCAGCCTGCCACCGAGGCCAACCTCCACAACAGCCAGGTCAACATCGTTTTCAGCGAAATGCAAAAAACTCAATGCCACGCTCGCCTCAAAAAAACTTGCGCCAGCGTTCTGGATTACGTCTCGGTAACGCTCCGTGGCATTTGAAATCCACGCCCGATCCGCGGGCACTCCATTGACACGCATGCGTTCGCCGAAAAATTGAAGGTGGGGAGACGTATGAAGTCCGGTTTTGTAGCTACCTGCACTCGCGATTGCGGCAATCATCGATGCGGTGGAGCCTTTACCGTTCGTGCCGGCCACCAGGATGCTGTCGAACGAATCCTGTGGTCGTCCCATCGCATTCAAAACAGAATCGATCCGATCCAATCCCGGGATATAGGCTTCGGCACCGGAAACGGCGAAACGAGGCAATGTGAATAAAAAAGTTTCAGCTTCGGTATACGTCACGCGTCGAATTTTTCGGTGTCAGTTGATGGATCATGAGTTTGATGGATCCGGGACCTTGGTTCGGGAAGGCTTCGAAAGTAACTCAATAACCCGCTTATCCCCACCCAAGTGCGAGAACGACAACGAGAGTGTGTCTGATGGAAACAACTCTCTCGCTACTTGTGGCCATTCCACAACGATCACAGACCCTGACTCGATGTATTCCTCAAATCCTAAATCTGCTACCTCGGATTCCGAATTGAGGCGATATAAGTCCATGTGTACGAACGATCCGTCGTCACCGTACTCGTGGACGATCGAAAAAGTCGGACTGGAGACATCGTTCGGATTGATTCCAAATCCGCGGGCGAGCCCTTTTACAAATTGCGTTTTGCCTGCTCCGAGTGAACCGACTAACGCGATCACCGACCCGGCTGCCAGGTGACCGGCGCAGGCTTCTCCGACATTCCGCGTCTCTTCCGGCGACGTCGTCGTCCTCGGGAAAAGAGCACTAAGCTCATTTTCTATTCCCGGCATAGACCTACGATCTGGGATTCATCGTGATCACCGGTAACACTACCTCCTGCAGCGAAATACCTCCATGCTGCATGGTATCTTTGTACTTATTCAAGTATTTATTGTAATTGGTCGGATACACGAAATAGTAGTCTTCTTTCGCGATAATAAAGTTCATATTGATGCTGTCTCGCGGTAAACCATACTCACGTGGGTCTTTGACGAGAATAGCGTGCCTGCTGTCACATTTCAGGTTACGGCCATATTTATATCTCAGTGCGGTGGACGTTTCGCGGTCTCCGACAACCTTGGTGGCTCGCAGGCTTCGAATTGCGCCATGGTCCGTAGTCACCACGATCGTACAGTCTTCTTCGGCCAATTGCTGAAAGGCCTGGAACAACCACGAGTGCTCGAACCAAGTCCGGGTCAGCGCTCGGTAGGCTCGTTCGTCAGGGGCAATTTCTTTCAGTACATCAGAGTCAGACCGACTGTGCGCCAGGATGTCTACGAAATTCACGACGACAGCTGACAATTCAGTTTGAAGAAGGTCGTGCACGTTTGCCGCGAATTCCCGGCCATCGTTCCCACGCACTAACTTCACATATTTCATGCGGGTGGACAATCCTTCGCGCTTCAGAAGATCTGCCAGAAACTCCTCTTCATTTCGGTTTCGACTGTACTCATCGTCTTCGCCAGCGGCCCATATTTTCGGATACTGATTGGCGAGATCCCCGGGGAGTAATCCGCTGAAAATTGCATTTCTGGAATAGGGAGTAGCTGTCGGGAGAATGGAATAGTGGAAGTCTTTCTTGATTGTAAATAAAGGAAGAAGAAGTTTTTCAAACTCCATCCACTGATCATACCGCATGCAGTCGATCACAAAAAAGATTACAGGTCGCTTTTTCTTCAACAGCGGTTTTACAAACCTCGGCACAATTTCATGAGATAGAACAGGTCTTTCTGCGTCTGGCGGAAAGCCGACATTTCTGATCCAGGACGGATATTGATTTTCTACGTATCGCGAAAATTCACGATTGGCTTCGCTGAATTGATCTTCGAGAACCTGACGGACACCCTCGTCAGTGTCTAATTCCATGTCATATCGGACCAATGTCTGGTAAAGCGATGTCCATTCAGCGTGATTGAGAGGTTCTGAAAGTCGTCTGGAAATCTCAGAAAATGACTGTAGAAAATCCTGTGATACACGCTCCGTGCGGATTCGAGAGGCATCTAAGATCCGCTTGCATGTCAGGAGTACCTGGCTCGGATTCACAGGTTTTGTAAGATAATCGGATATCTGCCCGCCCAGGGCTTGCTCCATCAGACGTTCTTCTTCACTCTTGGTGATAAGTACCACCGGGAGGTCCGGTGAAATTTCCTTGATGTCTGATAATGCCTCGAGTCCGTCTTTTCCGGGCATCTGTTCGTCGAGTAAAACAACATCGAAGGTCTGATCGCGAACATACGCCACGGCGTCTGTGCCATTCGTCACACTGACCACTTCGTACCCTTTCGACTCCAAGAACAGGATATGAGGTCTGAGAAGATCGATCTCATCGTCTGCCCACAAAATTCTAGCTGCTCCCATGTTAATACCGGCTATCTATTGGTGAAAAAAATCAGTAGCAGTAATTGCAGTGAGGCCTCATTCAGGTTATCGGGAGTTTTGGTACACGTACAGCAGTTGTTTGATTCACGGAGTAAATTAGAATTGTGATAATTCAGAATCGAAATATTTCAGAATCAAAACATCCCCGGAGTCGAATCGTTTTACTGAGCCGAGTTTTTCCAATCACATCTGTTTTACTCTCATGAAGCCTTTAGTTCAAAGCGCAATTAATGATCAGATTCAGGCTGAATTGCAATCTGCATACGTTTATTTGTCCATGTCAGCCCAATTCGAAGAATTGAATTTTAAAGGTGCAGCAAAGTGGATGCGGTCGCAGTG
>SMXK01000206.1 GCA_004356265.1 Bacteroidota bacterium | reverse complement strand
CCGATGAATGATTCAGTCGCCGTCGCAATATCGGCGTTCTTTATAATCAGATCTAATTGGGACATATTCGTCTCCTTATCTGAAAGTCAATTTAAGATCATGGACTATGCGTTCGACCCAGGCTAAATCCTCACCCGAGGGAGGAAGTCTCGGTGGGCGTGGCGGCCCAACGGGCAATCCCATGAGCTCCAGTGCCTTTTTTGTCGCACCGACATACCGATGCTGCCCGACCAGTTCTATGACGGGCGAAATCTTCTGATACAAATCTCTTGCAGCATCAAGATCCACTTTTTCCACACAATGACGATACATTTCGGAAAAGGCTTTTGGCATCAAATTGCAGCCGACCGCGGTCCAGCCGATAGCGCCGTTCAGGAAAGATTCGTATCCCATGATTCCCCCGAAGACTGCCATCCGATCATCCGACAAGCGGATGATGTCGCGAACTCGCGTTGCATCCATCGTCGACTCCTTGATATAGGATATGTTGTCAATTTCCGACAATCTGGCGACCGTTGGCGGCAACATATCAATATTCGACGTTACCGGATTGTTATACAGCATGACTGGTATCGATATCGCTTCACCAATCATTTTGTAATGCTGATACAATTCCTCATCGGTTGGCGTGCTGTAGAAAGGGGGGATAATCAGCACACCGTCCGCTCCCAAGTCCTCGGCTTCGCGACTATAACGCACGACATCCCAGGTATTTTCAGCTCCTGTGCCAATCAGCACTGGAACCCTTTTATTGGCCTGCTCGATAACCGTCGCGGCAACCTTGCGACGCTCATCGTCAGAAAGTGACAAGAACTCTCCCGTACTTGCCACCGGAATAAGACCGTGAGCTCCCTGCTCAATCTGCCAGTCGACATAGTCCCTCAGTACCGACTCTTCGACTTTTCGCCCATCAGCCGTGAATGGCGTAATAGTCACTGTGTATGTACCCTTAAATCCAGCCATGATTTTTCCAGTTAATCAATAATAACGACGGGTATGAACATGTCGGGTAAATAGGTCACAAGCTCGGGCACAAAGGTTGTGAGCATCAGAATCGCGAAAATCAGGATGAATGGCAGACCAATTTTTCGGGATACTTGTAGGACAGAGCGATTCGCGACGCTGCTGGCAACGTACAGGGTAATGCCGTATGGCGGTGTTATCATGCCGATCGACAGATTTATGACGACAATGACACCAAAATGCAGCGGATCAATCCCGAAACTTACGGCGATAGGCAATAGTACGGGAACCATGACCAGTATCGCCGATATACCCTCCATGAACATGCCGATGAAGATCAGGAGTAAATTCATCAGCAGCAAAAAAACCAGCGGGTTGTTGGTAGCTTGATGTAGCAGATCTGCAATCGCAGCGGGTACATTTTGTGAAGCGATAAGCCAGGAAAATACACTCGCCGTGGCGATAATCATCATCACCGCTGCTGAGATCGACGCCGCCCGCAGAATCATTGAAGGAATAGCATTGAAGCCGATTTCTTTGTAGACGTAGATGGAAATAATCAGTCCGCATAACACCGCGACGGCTGCCGCCTCAGTTGGCGTAAATATTCCGCCGATTATTCCTCCGACAATAACGACAGGCATGACAAATGCAGGCCCGGCTGCAACGAACGTCCGGCCTAATCGGCGCAGCGAAAAAGATTCGGTATCCTGATACGCATCACCGCCACGTTTCGCGTAAAAATAGCACCCGATCATGATCGCGAGCGCCATGAGCAGCCCCGGCACAATGCCACCTAGAAACGCGCGTCCAATGGATAAATTCGACGTCGTAGCCAGGACCACCATCATGATACTTGGAGGAATAACCGGGCCCAGCGTGCCCGCGGATGCCATGAGACCTGCGGAAAAATCGATGTCATAGCCGCGCGCCCGCATCTCCCGTAGCATGATCGACGAAATTGCCGCCGTAGAGGCCGCACCCGATCCCGAGACTGCGGCCATCCCGATACCCGCAACCGTTGCGACCAGCAACAAACTACCGGTGATCCAGCCAACCAGTGCCAGTGAGAATTCAATAATTCGTTTCGCGATGCCGCCTCGCTCCATGATGATGCCAGCCAGCACGAAAAACGGGATAGCCATTATGGTGAAGGAATCCAGACCAGCATACATTCGCTGGGAGACGATACTCATCGGAATATCAGCGATGTAGATCGTCAGGGCAGCCGACACTCCAAGGGCAAACACAATGGGTGCACCGATAACGATAAGCGCCAGGAAAACGACAAAAGTAACGATCATGTCCCTAGTTTCTCGAATTCGGTGGCCATCCCTTTCGGGTCTTTCCACTTCGCGACAAGCGAGAGAATCAGCTCCAGACCAAAATAGCTGAGGCCAATTGGCAAAGACAAATATGGGATCCACATCGGAATTTGCAGCACGGGCGAGGTTTGAATCCGACCGATGTCGATCAACGCCAGACTCCCAACGATAGCTTGCCACAAGAACCAGAGACACGGGACGGCAATAACTACGATAAGAAATCTCAGTATCGGAACCGGCAGTATATTAGTAAGCGCATCAACGCTTACGTGCAAATTCGCTCGCATTGCCAGACCCGCAGCCAGCAGAATCATCCAAACCTGTGCAAACATCGCAGTTTCCGCTGCCCAATCGATTGAATAATTAAATACGTAGCGGCCAACCACCTGGATCAGAACCGCTACGGCCATGTAACCGAAAAAGCCGATCACCAGCCATGTCACGAGCGAGCGTAATCCGGCGGTTATCTTGCCGGCAACTATCAGTATTGATTCAACATATGGCATCATCTGGTTTCCCGGTAGCTCCCATCGACTCACTCAATACGTGGTTGAAGCTTGATCTCATTGGGAACCGTTTGTCCCGAGAGCGCTCATTCATTCAGTATCGCGTTGAATAATTCGCGATCTTTGTCTGTTGTAACGAACGCGTCATACACTTTATTGGATGCTTCACGAAACGGGGCCGGATCCGGGTACGTTACTTTCACGCCTTTACTTTGCAATACGGAAAGTAGACTGTTATCGCTGTCAGCATATGCTTGCCGCTCAAGAACTGCAGACTGCCGGCCCGCCTCTGTCAATATATCCTGGATGTCGGGAGGTAAAGAGTGGAATCTTTTTTGCGACATGATCGCATCAGCGGCCAAAATGACCCATCCGATTTGCGCCCAATGCGGTGCGACTTCATAGAACTTCTTCAGATTGTAGTTCGTGTTGGCGGCCTCAGCTCCGTCAATAAGCCCTGTTTGTAAACCACCATATAATTCACCGTAGTCCACCGCTACCGCATTGGCACCGAAAGCATTAAACGACGCTATGTGGGCTGGTACGGGCATGGTCCTGATCTTCAACCCCTGCAGGTCCTCATAGGAATTGATTGGTTTATTACTCGTCATGATGTGACGAACGCCGGCGTCATAGAAACCCAGCAAGTGAAATCCTCTATCTTCCATCGATTTCTTGAACTCCTGGCCAATGGCTCCATCCATGACCCTGTACATATGGTTCCGGTCACGAAAGAGAAATGGCAAGTCCAGGATGCCCAGCTGTGGCACGAAATTAGTCAAAGATCCATTAGCCGTAACCACAATATCCATGGTTCCGAGCAGCAAACCCTCAATCATCGCTTTTTCGCTGCCTAACTGCATAGCCGGGTAAATCTGGATTTCCACCCTGCCGTCACTTTTCTCTTTCACGATGCGCGCCATTTCTACGAGCCCTAAATGATAAGGTTCATCCGCATTCGCCGGGTGCCCGGCTCTAAGAACGATCTTTTCAGTTTGTGTTGGGGGGCTGAGTGCCCGGCCGGAGAAAAGGAAGGTCGCCAGCAGAATTACTGTTACTGCCGCGATACTTGCGCCCAGGATAATACTCTTTCTTTCCATCTATTCGACCGTGATCCTTTTCCGTATCTGCCAATGACCTGACGCAACAAACGCCAGCAATAGTGTTCTTTGAGTTGATATATTATGGCTCAATGAATCAACAAGATCCGCTCATTGGGTGGGTGGAGAAATTCCACACCGCGGCTGGTTACGATGTGGTTACCTTCGATATTGATCGAGACCGGAAAACCCGGCCTTTCGGGAAGATTCGTATGTACCTGGTATTCGAATGAAAAAAGATGATTCTCCTGGATTTTCAGGTGGGCCCGGTCCAGTCGAAATGGCGCCACAGAGGGTCCAACTGTCACTATGCTGCCTGGATTATTGCCCTCGCTGTGAAGGTCAATGGAAAATCCTGACCGGTCAGTATTCGCGAGTTTTTGCTGGATCATCTTGTAATCTTCGGTGCCAAGGTTGATAAATGGCGTGTACACATACTCTGCCTTTTCAAGGCCTGAGACAATGGCCTCCAGGGTCTCCGCTGCTGTTTTGCCAACTTCAATATTTTGCCGAATAATTTCGCGAGCAGCTATGGCACGGTCGTATGCGTGCTGTATGCTCTGCGGAACCGTGGTTTCCCCTTCCCGCATCACGTAGAAATTACGCTTATAATCGGTCTGGAAGGTATTGAGATATCGCGTCCCGATATCGAAGGTCCCGAAGTCACCGCGCTGTATGACGTACTCCGGCTGATGAATCCACCATCGCACATCAGGTGGCGCTACAGGCTTGGATTTCGCTGAATAGAGAATCCGCGGAATACTAACCTCCATCGAATATTCTTTTAGCAGACCCTGTTTGAGCATCTCCTCCTGCACCCACCAGCCGACATCCCCGAGGGTCGTTGCGCCCGGTGTAATCACTTCGTTGGTCAGAGCACGCTCGAGAATCTGGCGATGCAACTCCAGTGCATCGGCGAAAGCAATAATCTCCCGCTGAACCCTTCTCACCCTGAAATCGGTTATCACTTTTTCGGCAGACACGATCCGCTTCGAATACTCAGGCCCTAACGCTTTCTCCAGCTTAAGATATTCCGAATACGAGATGCCATCTGACACAGCAAGCCAGGCAGAGGTATTGACTGCGATCGTCTGCGGATCCCGTTCGACAACAAAAGCCCTCAGGTCGTCGGGTGGCGCAAATATGTCGTATAGATCAGCCGGCCCGCCGCTGTGATGCGCCAGCCACTTCGGATCTGATTCATCCTGCCCTGGAATGTCTGGCCGGTCCGGTCCTTTCTGAACTTGCAGCGGTGGCCTGTTGCTGTCGCTGAGAACGGCCCGCTCAATCCTGTCTCCACCACGGTCTGTGAAAATGATGTATCCGGTTACGCCACCGAAATGCAAAGCCATAGGATCGGGATTGCCAATACGGATAACATGAATCCACATGTCCACACCGTTGTCGCGCATCGCGCCCGGCAGAATCAGATCGAATTTCTCTTTTCTGATCAGATGGAGAATTTCCGCACCGGCTTTGGCTGTTACTGCCTGTGCATTACAGATGCCAACCATTGCAACCATACTGATGGCCACAAAAAATACCTTATTAAGGAAAGTTCGCAAAATACACATCACTCTTTCTCCGTCGGTGCGACATCAGGTCATGTGAAACTTCATGGCAAAAATTTTTTGATCTAGCTGCTTGAATTTTGCGGCTTCAGGTCAAAATTTTTGGACACGCAGCTCTTCTCCTGCAGGCTAATGCGATAGTGTCCGGAATCTTTCAACAACCGGACTACTGAGGTGGTGTCCACCGGTTTCCAGGAAAATAAGGACCAGCTGTAATTTGCTGTCGATAACGGTGTTGGGGTTTTTGATTTTCTTGTTCAATCAGACGGCCTGAATCAGCAGCACAGATGTTCCGCCAATGTCGCCGGCCTACGATGCCAATCCGTATCGTGACGGCTAAGCTCAGCTTGAGTCACGTCATTTCGGGAATGCCCAAACGGACGGCAGAACTCATCAATGTAATGAGTTCTGCCGCCTGCTACGCACCTTCTTATTATCCCGCCGTTAGTCGAACAGATATCTAAAACCAACAGTGAAGCGCGACCCAATAACATCGTACAGGCCCACATCCACACCTGAGTCACCCTGAAGCTGCTGACCCATTAGCTGTGGTTCATTGTCAGTAAAGTTTTTAAAGATGACGTGCAATTGAATGCTATCGTTGAATTGATAATTGGCATCAATATCCCAATAGGTCTCATCCGGTACTTTGAAGCCGAAAGGCTCACCACGGATGTCGCCCGCGACAAAATCAAACTCGCCAATGGTGCGAGCAGCCAAGCCAGTAGAAAAATTGCCGCTCAAATACCTGATATCGATCTTGGATCCGAAATCGGGAACCATGCGGGCGCCAAAACCGCTACAGCCGCGGCCAGCGAATCCGGCACAGTCAACTACGGGTGCGGACTCGATCGTCTGAATTTCACGCTCAAACAGCCAGCCCATCAGGCCCCTTAGCGCAAACGTCGCACCACTACTGCCGATGCCCCAGGAATCCGGCAATTCCCTTGTATAGTCGAATGAGAGGTCCACGCCGCTGACCTGCACGGTTGCGAAGTTACTGGCGACGGCCAGAACCTCATCTATCAGACCATTCTGGAAACGCGTAATGGACTGACAGAATGCACTGTTGGCATCGAGCGTCGCAAAGCAGGTATTCACCACATCCTCGGCAGTGGTCGTGGTGACCGCGTCGGTAACCTCGATGTCATACCAGTCGACCGTCACATTGAGACCCTCAATAAATGGAGGAGACACCACGAAGCCCAGTGTAATGGTGTCAGATTCTTCGACGTCCAGATTGGGGTTGCCACCTCTTCGTCCAACCAGATCTATGCTTGGTACAAATGTATCGATGTCGGCTGCCGGAACCCCCGTCAACACGCAAAAATCCTTTACCGTTTGTGACGGGTTCAGCTGTGAGTTGCAGGGATCGTCACCACCTTCAAACGAACGTGTCTGCGGAGAGAACAGCTCGCTGAGATTCGGCGCCCTGACGGCGCGGTTGAAAGCGCCCCGAAAGCGCAACCATTCCACGGGCGCATATTCGAGACCAACCTTATAGGTGTCGTTGCCTCCGGAGGAACTGTAGTCGGAATAGCGATAGGCCAATTCAACCGATAGCATATCCTCGACAAGCGGAATCCGGACTTCGGTGAACAGCTCCCATACGTCGGTTTCCACATTTTGGGAGGCTAGCTGACTGCCGTTGACCCCGCCTTCGTTCAACCCGCCGGGCAGGAATTCGTAACTCCGTTCTCTCCACTCAAAACCGAACGCTGCCGCGACCGATCCGGCCGGCATCTCGAACAGGTCACCGTTCATAGTTGCCTGGAACACATTGCGATCAAAATACTCCTGGTCGCCTTTATCTGGCGTGAGAAATAGCGCCATCTCCGGCGTCACGGAGTTTAAACCCAGAACATTGACCGGCACACAACCGACAAACTCGTTCGTACACCTGACTTCGTTTGTGCTGGGATCGACGGTCACGTCCACACCCAGTGACAGGCGCAGTGACGACAGTACATTTATAAAATGCTGCGATTCAGTTGCCCGTTGGAACTGATAATACGTGTCCCATTGCCAGTCTTTCCCACCTAAATCCAGGTCGCCACGGAGACCGCTGGTCAAACTATAAGACGTATTGTCATAATTGAAGAACCTCGATCCCGCTTCGTTGAGACGGCGGCCGCCGTTTTGGATAAAGGCGTCTCCATCCCCATCCGGATCGAAGATTGTTGCGTTTGCTAAAAGAAAGTCCCTCGTCGCCTGGAACAATACCGGATTATTTACATAGTCTGGCAGAATCAGTCCATTCTGACCGCTGGTCCGCGGGCCGAAAGACGCGGCGTTCAGATTCCAGGTGTTTCGGTTGTTCGTAAAGAACAGCTCGGCGTAGACTTCAACACCTTCAGTAATTTCAAAGTGCGACAAACCGCTAATACTATAACGCTCCAAGGGCCGCAGCAGGAAGTTGGTCGGATTGGT
The DNA here is from genome assembly GCA_004356265.1 of Bacteroidota bacterium. GTDB lineage: Bacteria > Bacteroidota > Rhodothermia > Rhodothermales > UBA10348 > N075bin62. The sequence continues at coordinate 9,774 of SMXK01000206.1, read as the reverse complement.
GTTGAATCGATCTTCGGGGTCGCAGAAGGGCAGCGGCACGCCGCTAGTCCCGAATCGAACACCCGCAAGGCGGGTACAGCCCCCCGCGCCGCCAGCGGAAAAATCCCTGTCGGTCGTAAAGTCTGTCAGGTCGACGCCAACCAGGCCCGCAATCTCGCTCGTGGACAAGTTGATACGAGTACCCGGGATGTTCGAAGAGCCCGCTCGCACGAGTTCGCCGTCACGCACATCAAAGTTAACCGCGGAGTAACTACGATCGTCGAACAACACCGAATCCTGATCATACCAGCTAGCACTCACGATAATATTGCCGCGATCGTCGGCGTAATTCGTGCCAAATGTAAGAGAGAGCGTGTTCGTTTGCCCGTCATCTTTGGTGCTCGCGCCATAATTGTACCTGAGGTCGACTCCTTCGAAGTCGTCCCGCAAAATAAAATTGATGGCACCCGCGATGGCGTCCGATCCGTATACGGCGGAGGCTCCGCCTGTGATGATTTCAATGCGCTCGATCAGGGCATCGGGTATTCTCGAGAGATCGACCAGGCCGCTCTCGTTTGCGGGCACAAAGCGCTTACCGTTGACCAGCACCAATGTCCGTTCCGGCCCGAGGCTACGCAAATCTGCGGTATGCAGACCTGCCTGGCTGATGTTTGCCGTACTACTTGTGTTGTCCGCATTTAGCTGGGGTAATTCATTCAACAAGCCTTCCAGCGTTCCCCGCCCGGATAATCGGACGTCCTGCTCGGTGACGACAACCGTCGGACTGGGTGCTGAAAGATCGCTGCGGCGCAACCGTGAACCAGTAACAACAATCTCTTCAATCACAGCTTCAGCACTTTCTTGTGCCAAAACCGGCGAATAGCCCGTGACCAGTGCCAGTAATGCGACCGCGAAGCCACATATTAGCGAGTCGCGCCATCTTTCTACGTGTTGTTTGCTCACCACACATTCCCCCGTATTTGAATTAATATCGAAGTGGTATTCCACTTGTATACCAGATGGATTCAAAATGCAATATGCGCTGGTAATAGTTGACGCTATGGGCGTGCTGAGAATCCCGATCAACATGGATTCATTGACAGTGCGTGACTTAGCACATCGTCCTGGCTATGGAGTAATTTATGTGACCCGGATGAGACTGGTGCTATCGATGACGAACCGACTATTGCTTGCATCGGGCGGCCGGGGGCTCTGGCCCGTTCGCGCGAAGCTCTGGTCGCGATGGCGTAAAGCACAACGAAATCAATGGGATAAACAATGGTTAAGAAGGATATGGCGGCAGCATTTGTCGTCACTAGTCTCTTTTCGCTGCACATGCAGGATGTAGCGACCTGGGCGCTCTGGATGATCAACAAAGCGATATTCTGCAACCGTTGGGATAAAGCCGCTCGAAACCGACGGAGGCGGCGTCTATATTCCATCGACTCGTGATCCCGTGCAGTTCACTCAGCCGTTCGGCGGGACAGCGGACCACTGGATTCCCATTGGCCTGGACGAGGACCTTAATCAGGCCATGAAGCGGGCCGTCCGGCAAGCCATCAAATTCCTGTCAGTGTCCTTGGGAATCGACCAGGCTGTCGCCCATGCTTACCTGAGCGCCGCGACCGATTTCGAGGTCTCCCAGGTGGTCGACCGGACTCAAGGCGTGCACGCGCTGATCCGGAAGAAAGATTTCGAGGCGCACGGTTCTAGATCATCCATTCGGCGGCACCGCCTCCATGATTAGTGCCAGTGTGCGACGCTGCGCTTTACGCCAGACAGGTCCTCCTTCGTGATGACCAAGACGTACGATCACGAGATCACGTGATGGCACCATGATTGTGTTTTGGCCGCCAGCTCCACCCATGCCGTAAGCGCCAGGCATATCTACAGGGTATCTCCCATCAAGCCAGAAAAATGCACCATAGATTGGTCGTCCATCTGCCGCCCAGGCAGGCGCGACAGTATTCACAAATTTGACAAATCCCTCCGGAAGGACGCGCTCACCGTTCGCAACGCCATCATTGAGAAACAGATTTCCCAATCTCGCCCAATCCCGTGCGGGGCCGAGAATCGAGCCCTGTAGGAGAATATTGCCGTACGGATCAGTCTGGAAAACAAAATTTCGCACGCCGATCTTGTCGAACAGGTGTTGCTGCGGGAATTGATGGTATACATCACCCCGACCTTCAACGCCGAGACGGATAAGGTAGTTGATCAAGACGGGGTCACAGTTTCGGTATCTGCCGACCGTGTTTGGCTCCCACTGCTGTGGACGAGTTGCTGCATACTCGAATGAATTAACGGTTCCCGTGTAGAGATAAAGATGATCCGGATACCCTGCATCCGGGTCGTACCCCGGGTCGCCATCGTTGCGGCAACGTAGCCCGCTCGACATCCTGAGCATGTCGACAATGCGAATCGCCCGCCGTGGATCGTCTTCGTCCTGCCACTCCGGGATCGGCGCCGCCTGCCAGAGATCGTAAACTTCCTGCTGGATCAGCACACCCATCAAAGCTGCCGAGAGGCTTTTCCCCATGGACCAGCTTTCCAATGGCGTGTGCATATCGATGCCATCGGCATAACGCTCTGCGATGATCTGTCCTTTGTGCGTGATGACAAAAGCAGCAGTCATTGCACCAAGTTCAAACGCGGCTTCGACGGCCTGCGCAAGTATCTCCGAATCGATATCCGTCGGGATCGGCTCATCGGCAAGCACATCACCCATCGGCCACAGTGTCGTTGCCGGATCAGGAAGCACGGAAACGATGTCTAGAGGCTCAAAATAAGGATCGGTCGCGCCTTTAGGTAACGGCACGCAACCAAGATCGCCAATGTGTTTGGCGGATCGCACCACGCCGTTATTCAATGTGAGATGAACCACTCTATTTACGTAGTCCACGTCGCGATTGACGACGACATCGCGAAATTCATAAGGGGCGGTGTGGTAACCGACGCTCTTTGCCGCGAAGTCCGCATCCAGACCGGTGACAAACACGGCTGAACATAGAGTTCTGGCAAAGCCCACTGTGTGATGTTCCATCGGGTCGCCAGGCGGCGGCACGTACTCGGTGTCGAGCTCAAGCCGGTTCGCTCGCTCAATCAGCGTTTCCTTCAGTTTCGCAACCGCTGCAGTCTGAGGGGGAGCCTCATCGGCTGGCTCGGAACAACCCAGGACCAAGACCGATACAGAGAGACAGAAAAGTCCGAAGCGCGTCGACTTAATGATCGTTCCCTTATCTTTTTTAGTTTACGACGGGCCAATGATCTTATCATCGACAGTCCGGTGCAAGAAAGAGCGCTATTCGACAGACTCCTCCGGCAGCGGTCATGCGTGCATGTCATCGTCGCAATGTATATTGTCACGGCTTGTGCCTGAAGTTAACCGCTTATCTGACCGAACGTTTCTTCACGCTGGCAGCAAATTCTCGACAAGAAGCTAAGATTGATTTGAAGAAAAAGGAAAATAAAGAGGTGACAGTCATGAAATTTCGAATAATGCTGATATTAATCTCTGTGATGCTCACGGTACCAGTTGCCCAAGCACAGGAACCGCTTCCGCAGCGTACGCCGGAAACCGATGCGGAAGCTCTTCGTCTGATGAGAAACGATAAATTCGACCTAATTCTGCCGGGGGCCATGCGTAACAATAATGTAGACATGTGGATTCACGTCACTCGTCGAGGAGATCCTGATCCATTGGCACTGCTATTTGGTTCGACATATGGTTATTTGGTTTTCACCGACCTGGGAGACAGGATCGAGCGGGCTGTGTTTGGTGGGGAAGGAGCGGTGGAAAATATTGACATACGTAGCTCTGCCGACTTCGCACGAGCTATTGGTCCTCAGGGCGAGGGATTTCGCGTTTCAGAAGAGTATGGCGAAGAGGCAGGTTATATCTACGTACCGTATCCCAGGGAAGATCCTAATATTTACAACGAATTCAGAGAATTTGTTGCCAAGCGTGACCCACAGTCGATTGCAGTAAATACATCCGGGTGGATCGTCCAGTCAGATGGGATTTCACATTCTGAATACCTAAGATTGATTAAAATTTTAGGGCCTGATTATTCTGAGCGAATTGTGTCTGCTGAGGCCGTCATTTCAGATTTCGTGATAGGAAGGACTGCTCGGGAAGTGGCAGCACAAGTCGAAGTGTTAGCTTTGGCACGCCAAACGGCTAAACAAAGATTATCTCAGGTCGTACCGGGTAAGACGACAGCAGGAGAAATTGGCGCCCGCATTTATTATTCCGCAGTAAACGCACCGGACAAGACGGTAGAAACTTCTCCACCTGATGTCAGGTGGTTTTTTCGTGATCCTGATTATGTATTGCAGCGTGGTGATCTGTTCGCCGGTGGCGGAGGTCCCGGGGGCAACTATATGGGCTTTGGCGTAGATACCAAGATACATGCATATATTTTACGAGAAGGGGAGACAAAGGTTCCCGACTTTTTACAGAGAGTCTTTGATAAGGCGATCGCAGGTCAATGGATTATGCGGGACCATATGAAAGTCGGCATGACCGCCGGAGAATCCCTGGAGGCTATGGTCAACGCCATGGAAGAGGCAGGTTATATCTATACCCCGTTTGTTAACTCAAGGGGACTGACACCTGACGGCAAGCACACATTAGATTACTTGCTCGTACAGAAGGCGCTTGCTGGCAAAGGCACTGATATTGCAGGTTTTTCCATTGATAATCACAGTTTTGGAAATGTGGGGATGGGCAACGGAGTTATAGGACCCTCAATGTCGGGATTTCGGCCAGATACGCATCATTTGAAAATTCAGGAGAATCATCTCTTCGCTTTTGAATATATGGTTCATATGAATATTGCTGAAAGACCCGGATATCCACTTTGCTTCAATATATCTAATCCACAAATTGTAACTAGCCGAGGAGTTGAATTTATTCAGCCGCCAAATGAAGAAATTTACCTGATCCATTGAGATTCTATTTTTAGTTGGTACTGTCAACTTAACGGAAAGAATCTAAGATTAATTCGGAATTGTGGCGACCGATGACTAATTTTCAGGCTCGTCTCAAACTACGCAATTCCGGTATGAAGCACAATAAATAGGAGGAAGAACTCCATGGGCCCAGTATTTTCCCACAGAATTTTGACAGCCACGACACTTTTAATCGTCCTGCAGACCAACACTTACTCGCACGAAGTCGGTGCCAGAGGCAGTCAGATTCTTGATTGGCACTCCGACGAAATTTCGCGTGTAGTTTCGTTCACACCTTATGGAGCGGCAGGTAAGGCAGTCATAATCGAAGGAAAGAATTGTCTGCAGGGTTTCCAGTTCTATTTCGATGTCCTGGATAATTTCGCGTTTGATGTGGATGAATTCGTCGAACTCGCGATCGAATTTGACTTGGCGACCAGCACTAAGGCAATTCGTCTTGATTATGACAAGAACGGCGGCGAATCCACGACCACGTTTATCGATCTACCACCGCTGGATGATGAACGGTTTCACGTTGAGCATATAACCTTGGAGCGGGCACGCTTTGCAGGAAGAGGCGATTTTGGTACAGATTTCAGAATATCTGCACACACGGAAGGTGAGATCCAACCAAGAGCGGACAGACCTCACGCGACGGTTTGTGATATTGGAGTTGAACGCAGTTTTTCTACCAGTCGTTCTGATGAATACGGATGGATCAACCTGACCATTCAAAATGAGCATGGCGACAAGACACCTGCTCGGGTGGCTCTTTATAATGATTCGGAAAGCATGCCTCTGCCCGCGATGTCAGCCTTGGAAATCAAGGACTTTGCTGACCTGAGCCGGACAATGTTATTGCCAGTTGGTACGGTCAACTGGCCATCTGGAAACCGTTATGCATTTTACTCGGATGGACATTATCGAACGCGACTGCCCACAGGCGATTACAGACTCGTAGTTACCAAGGGTATCGAATACCGGTTCGTTGAAAAACGTTTTCGCATCGACGACGACACCACACTTGATTTATCCGTACCGCTTGAGCGTTGGATAAACATGCCGCTACTTGGTTGGATTTCAGGTGATATTCATGTCCATATACCGCGCAGGGACGTTTCAGAAAGTCATTCGCTATGGCTTCAGGCACAGGCAGAGGATTTGCATGTCGTCAACAGCCTGGAAATGGGAAATATCGCGACGACACATTTCCCACAATCGTACTGGGGAAAGGACGGTCGCTATGGCCAAAATACGCGTGTCGTCGTTGCAGGGCAGGAGGACCCGAGAACCGCAGTACGAGGCCATACTATTCATTTGAATCTTATCGAACCTACCAGAGATCCGGATCGGTATCTTCTTTACCACGAGGTATTTGAGCACGTAGCTGAACAGGGTGGGGTCTCCGGCTACGCACACCTTAATCGTCTCGGCGCACGCGTCGGTATGGCCCTCGATGTACCCTTTGGACTAGTGAAATTCATAGAAGTACTGCAGCGCGGACGACTCGGCACCGACGTGTGGTTTGAGTTTTTGAATCTCGGCTACAAAATCGCACCTGCAGCAGGCTCGGACGCTCCATACGGCGCCAGAATTGGTGACGTTCGCAGCTATGTGAAATCCGAGGATTCACAATTTCCTGATGGCTGGTTTGCAGGTTTGTCCGGCGCGCATACTTTTGTCACAAATGGGCCGATTCTGGATTTTGAGTTGAACGGTTTCGGAATGGGGGACGAAGTTTCGCTCTCCAGCGGTGAGACAATTTCAATTAATGCCAGCGCATCCATTAATCCGGATATAGACCGGCTCGATCGGATTGAACTTGTCGAACAAGGTAAGGTGATCAGCAAGATAATATCTGCCGATGGAAGCAATGTACTTGAGCTTTCCCATGAGCTTACCGCGGAACACGGAACGTGGTTCGTTGTACGAGCGTATGGCAAGAACCAGAAATCCGGTGATGGCAGCGTCGCTGCGGCAAGCGCTCCAATTTATGTGTCGGTCGATGGGCAGCGAACCTGGAAGCAAGGCCAAGTCGTGGCTCTCGCGAACAATATGAAATACGACCTGGATCGCCTGGTCAATTTGACTCTCGATTCCGCCGGGCGCCTCGACGAGTGGTTCGAGACCCGCCAGCCGTGGATTTCCAATTGGTCGTCGCAGCAGAAACTTCTTCAAGAACGGGTTCAGAAGGCGAAAGCGAAGTATGACGAGCTAATTCAGCTCTCCGCAGGACAATAAAAATTGACCGTACGGGCCAGTTGTCCTCTTGCATCTGAATATCTGATCCCTATGAATTACGATTCGGATTCCCTAATGTACGTTTCCGATACTGTGTCATGTGAATTCCAGACCCAGGTTGCGTAACTGTAGCCTGCGTTGTGACTCGCATTGGCCACAGCGCCTCATGTTAGTTCTCGGCACTCTTAGGCCCTCTGACGGACCTGACTCTAATTGATCAGTACAATTTTCTCATTGGGTGGCTGAAGAAATTCAACTCCCCGGCCAGTTACAATTTGGGGATTCGAAATATTAATAGACATTGGAAAACCGGGCCTTTCGGGAAGGTTCGTATGAACTGCATATTCATAGGCGAAAATATGATTCTCCTGAATCACCAGGTGATGGACATCTGGACGAAATGGCGACAGGGACGGGCCAACGACACCAGTATTCCCAAAGCTGTGATGATCAACGTAAAATCCTGACTTGTCAGTATCGGCGAGCGCTTTTTGTATGATCACATAGTCTTGGTCGGGGCTGTCCTCCATCATGGAGGAGCCGACTGAGCTATTGGTAAATGGCGTATAAATATAGCCTGCCTTTTCCATAGCAGAGACCACAGCGTCCAATGCCTCTCCACCGGTCATGCCAACTCTTATATGATCACGCATAATCCATTGACCTTTTATCGCCTGATCAAAGGCATACTGGATACTCTCAGGCACACCGGTTTCTCCTTCTCGCAAAATATATGCATGAGTTTTGGTATCGGTCCCGAAACCCATATAACGAACGCCGACATTGAAAGCGAAAAAATCACCCCGCTGAAAGGCATAGTCACCGTGAACGATCCACCATCTGGAATTCGGTACGGTTGTCGGTGGGGATTTTTCTGAATAGTAGACACGGATACCGCCCGGCGACCAGGTTCTGTATTCGCTCAGACCCCGCTTGAACGCTTCTTCCATGGCCCACCAGGTTATCTCGCGGATCGTCGTAACACCCGGCTTGATGCGGGACAATGCCTCCGCAACAATCTGGCGGGAAATTTCTAATGTGTTGGTCTGCGCTGTCACCTCTCTGGCCGTCCGTCTCACGACAAAGTCAGTAATGACATTCTCTGCAGATACAATCCTCTCAGAATATTTTGGTCCCAGGATTTCTACCAATTTTCTGTAAGACGAATGCGAGATTCCATCTGCCACAGCGAGCCAATCGGACGTATTGACGGCAATCGTTTGGGGATCATGTTCAGCAACAAATTCTCTGAACTCACCGTAGACCTCATCGCCATACCCTTCAGCCATTCGGTAACCGGCGTCATAACTGGACAAAGCTCGTGAGATCGCAGCAGAGCCGCGCACGTCAATTTTTTCAACAGATCCTGCTCCGCCGAACACTGCCCGCTCGATCCTGTCTCCCAGATCAGTAAAGACCAGGTAACCGTAGGTTGCTCCGAACTGCAGCACCATTGGATCAGGATCTCCTCGACGAGTGACATGAATCCACATATCCACATTATTGTCGCGCATAGCACCGGGCAGAATAAGGTCAAGTTTGTCATTTCTTATCAGACGAAGAACTTTCCCGCCGGACTGTGACGTATGCCCTAATAGCTCCACACTGGCAACAGGCCCCGTAAACATCACACAGACCAAAACAAGCATTATTTGGAATTTCATCACACTCCCCATTCTTTCATTTGCTTACCTTACTGTTTAAAACTGGTTCATCGTTGATATTTTAGCTCCATTGCGAAGAAAAAATCGATCAGGTAAGAAAGAAAACTCGAATTACAGGCGGCGAAAGAAGTTTCGAATGCAACCTTACTGAGCCAGAAATAACGGACGATGCAGAAAGAAACTGCACCCTGCCCCCGGACTAGCTCCAAATTCAGGAGAGGTTTCGCCGCACGTGTACATGATACGCCAGACAACGATCTGCGATCGATATGGATATGTTGGACATTACTCCGATCGCCCACAGCTACCATTGGAGGCGCTCCTGTTGGAGAACTACCACGCTCAGACCGCTTCTATGGCAGATCGAATCCGTCCGCTCATTATATGCCGGCAGCATGCAGTACTGGATCGGGCAAGGACTAGAATCAAACTGCTTTTTTTATTGGCTACTCAATTCCGTTTTTCAAGCACATTCTCGGCACATCGACTATAATTCGGGAAGCACAGGTCACAAGATTCGGATTTTTCGATTGATTTTTGTGACAGGCACAGTGGCTGACTGTTGTCGCCTGTTGAATAATTTGCCTGTCTTGTGATCCACAAAGGAGGTAGGAAATCATGTGCTGGCGCCTGGTAGGAATTACGATATTTATAGCGACGATGATGGCAGGATGCGCCGCGGCGCCCACTGCCATCGAGTCAGAGAATGTTATTGAGCATCGTGTTCTTGCCGGTCACACATCTGATGCCGAACCTGTTCGAAATTCGGATTACGTCAATGGCACTCACCCTAACCATATTGTTCAGTGCAGAAAAGAGGCGCCGATGGGCAGTCGTCTTAGGCGGACAATCTGCGAGCCGAAAAAAGATGACAGCGAATGGTTAAGTATCATAGATGCCGGAGGACCATTCGACGTTCACCAGTGACGCCAAACTG
>SMXK01000205.1 GCA_004356265.1 Bacteroidota bacterium | reverse complement strand
CTCTAAATTTCTTCGAAGAAATCAATCTGCTCGCTGCCCGGTTTGAGCGTAATCAGCGCCTTCTTATAGGATGCTGTCCTGCCTTGCACCTTACCTTTCTTAGTAAATTGCGATCGCCTTTTTCCGCGTACAATCATGGTGCGCACTTCCTTTATTTGTACGCCAGGGTATCGCGATTCGATCGCCTTACGAATTTCGATCTTATTAGCCGTCTGGCGAACCTCAAAGGCAAAATGCCCTTCTTCCATCTGTGCTGTTAACTTCTCAGTAACCAGCGGCTTTACAAGTATATTTGTGCTCATCGCTCTATTTATTCAGGTCCGGAATTTCTTCCCTTACTTCTTTTTTGTGCCCAGCTGAGTACTGATAGATTTTAATGCTGTTTTCTGGAAGACAACACAATGCGCTTTCATTACATCGAGCGTTGAAGCGTCCGAGACGTTCAGGACCTTCAGTTTTGGTAGGTTCCGACTCGAAAGATTAACAGCGGGTGAGTGTTCTCCCGTAAGAAGAAGCACATGCTTGTCGCCGACATCGATCGACTGAAGAAGTGTTTTCAGCTGTTGTGTGTCAGGAGCATCCATTGAAAAGTCTTCGATAACGCGAAGAGCTTTATTCTGCGCCTTATACGTCCAAGCGGATCGACGAGCTACAAGCTGAGTCTTTCGATTCACCTTGATGTGGTATTTGTGAGGTCGTGGTCCGAATATTGTACCACCACTTCGACGAACAGGAGACTTGGCACTACCAGCGCGAGCGTGTCCGGTCCCTTTCTGCCGGTACAATTTCCTCGTGCTTCTGTTAACTTCGCCACGTTCTTTGGTCTTGTGAGTGCCTTGTCGGGCATTACCCTGGATACGGCGAACATCAAGCCAGATCGCGTGATCGTTAGGCTCAATTTCAAACACCGTTTTGTCCAGTGTGACCGACTTTCCGCTGTCGGTACCGTCCTGCTGATAGATAGATACTTTCATGTTTTAGGCTACGCCTACTTTTTCTTTCGTAACTCAACCGTGCCGTTAGTCGGTCCCGGTACAGCTCCTTCTACGAGAATCAAATTCTGGTCCTCAAGAATCCGAACAACAGTTAAATTCTTTACCGTAACTCTGTCACCGCCCATTCTGCCGCCCATGCGCATTCCTTTAAACACGCGTGAAGGCCATGAGGATGCTCCGATAGATCCCGGGGCGCGCTGCCGATTATGCTGACCGTGTGTAGCATCACCCACACCGGCAAACCCGTGGCGCTTAACTACGCCTTGGAATCCTTTTCCTATAGAAATACCGGACACATCGATTTTCTGCCCTTCCTCGAACAGATCAGTGATGTTGATTTCGTCGCCAACTGAAATTTCAGCGTCTTCGGCAACAGTGAACTCACGAAGTACCTTTTTCGGCGTCGTTCCGGCAGCTTCGAAGTGGCCCATCATCGCTTTCGTCGTATGCTTAACCTTGCGCTCACCCACACCAAGCTGGACAGAGGCGTATCCGTCTGTTTCCACCGTTTTTACCTGGGTGACAATATTCGGGTCTACACGAACAGCCGTACAGCTGAACTGCCTGCCGTCCTCGCTGAACACCGCCGTCATACCAAGCTTAATTCCAATTATTCCGTTGCTCATGGCTATCTGTTTCAAATTTATTTGCGCTTGAACGACATTCGGACCGAGCCCACGAGGCTCGTATTCAGAAGTACATTCAGCGCGAAAGTAGTACTGCCGTCTGCCGTGAGGTCTACGGCATTGCCACCGTCGAAGTCATAAGCCAGCAGCAAAGGAACTTCCCCTATACCTGAGATAACGGTCACCAGAGTCAACGTCTCAGCCGATTCGGAAACCGTATATGTTCCGTCAACCGAAACATCGTCTCCTCCAGAAACCGCGGTTCCGATCACCGATGCGGAACCCGTCGTTCTGAGTACAAGCAAAACCTCGTCAAATGACATCTGGATCATATCAAACTGATCACCCTTATCATCCACCGCTGCGGTGAGGACCCATGAACCGACAAACTGATCGGTCGCCGAGTTCTCGTCGCCATCGTTGGAGTCGCAAGCACCAACTGACAACCCTAAAAAGGCAATGATGATATATGAGAGGAATCGGTTCATCAACTCAATCAAACCTTGATTTCGACGTCAACGCCGCTGGGCAACTCCAACTTCATTAACGCGTCCACCGTCTTGCTGCTGGTAGATAAAATATCGATCAATCGTTTATGGCTGCGCGTTTCAAATTGGTCGCGGCTCTTTTTATCGACATGTGGGCTTTTAAGCACGGTGTAGATTCTTTTGCGGGTTGGAAGCGGAATCGGTCCACTCACAACTGCCCCCGTCGACTTGACGGTTTTAATAATCTTTTCGGCGCTCCGGTCAATCAACATGTGATCGAACGATTTAAGCTTGATACGTATTTTCTGACTGGCCATATAATTACTCGTTCAGCGTGTTAGTCCGTTATTTTGGATACGACGCCAGCACCAACTGTGCGGCCTCCTTCACGAATTGCGAAGCGGAGCCCGGTTTCCATCGCAATGGGTACAATAAGCTGTACTTTAAACTGCGTGTTGTCGCCCGGCATCACCATCTCTACTCCATCCGGAAGTTCAATGTCACCCGTTACGTCCGTCGTACGGAAGTAGAACTGAGGACGGTATCCTTTGAAGAATGGCGTGTGACGCCCTCCCTCGTCTTTCGATAGAATGTAGACTTCGCATTCAAAATTCTTGTGCGGCTTTACCGAGCCTGGTTTTACGACGACCATGCCCCGCTCCACCGCGTCTTTGTCCACACCGCGAAGCAGAAGTCCCACGTTGTCACCCGCCTGACCGGAATCGAGCAGTTTCCTGAACATCTCAACACCCGTGACCGTCGTCGTCTGTTTTTCTTCCTGCATACCGATGATTTCAACCGACTCGCCCACGTTTACCACCCCGCGCTCGATGCGTCCCGTCGTGACCGTACCACGGCCCGTGATCGAAAATACGTCTTCGATCGGCATCAAGAAGGGCTTTTCAAGGTCGCGATCCGGAGTCGGAATGTAGGAGTCAACCGCGTCCATCAATTCCATAATTTTGTCTTCCCACTCCGCTTCGCCATTCAGCGCACCAAGAGCCGAGCCCTGGATCACCGGAATATCGTCCCCGGGAAATTCGTAGACGTCGAGAAGCTCGCGGATCTCCATCTCGACGAGCTCAAGAAGCTCCTCGTCGTCGACCAGATCCACTTTGTTCATAAACACAACAATGAAGGGCACACCCACCTGGCGGGCAAGCAAAATGTGCTCGCGCGTCTGCGGCATCGGGCCGTCTGTAGCGGCTACCACCACAATCGCGCCGTCCATCTGCGCCGCGCCTGTTACCATGTTCTTGACATAGTCCGCATGGCCCGGGCAGTCAACGTGCGCATAATGACGCGCCTCTGTTTCATACTCCACGTGAGCCGTTGCAATCGTGATGCCACGCTCGCGCTCCTCAGGAGCGTTATCAATCGAATCAAACGAACGCATCTCATTGCCCGGTACACGCTTGCAAAGCACGGTCGTTATCGCCGCCGTCAACGTCGTCTTTCCGTGGTCAACGTGACCAATTGTGCCTACGTTTACGTGAGGCTTATTGCGTTCAAATCTCTCTTTAGCCATGGTCCCTTGCTTGTCCTTTTAGCTTAGATGTAATCTGTTAAATGTTTATTCCGACTAAACTTCTACTGCGCCGGAGGCAGCAGACATAACCTCGTCAGCCACCGATTTAGGTACTTCTTCGTAGTGGTCGAACTGCATGGAATAGATTGCCCGTCCCTGCGTAATTGACCTCATATCTGTTGAATATCCGAACATGGATGACAACGGCACAAATGCTTTAATAACCTGCACCCCCTGGCGCTGACCCATGCTCTCAATACGACCACGACGGCTGTTCAAATCACCGATAACATCACCCATATATTCTTCGGGTGTAATCACTTCGACCGACATGATCGGCTCCATAATGACCGGTTTGGCTTTTCGTGACGCTTCCCGGAATGCCATCCGCCCCGCAATTTCAAACGACAGCTGATCGGAGTCCACATTGTGGAATTTCCCGTCGTACAATCTTGCTTTGATACCTTCTACCGGATAGCCAGCAAGTGGGCCCTGCGACATAGCACTTTCAATACCCTTGCCTACTGACGGAATGTATTCGCGAGGAATCGAGCCTCCCTTGATTTCATCTACAAATTCGAAACCGGCAGAATCCTCGGATGGGCCGATTTCGATCCATATCTCTGCGAACTGCCCCCGACCGCCGCTCTGCTTCTTGTGCTGGTATCTCAGGTTAACTGTTTCCAGAAGTGCTTCACGATACGCAACCTGCGGACGACCGACGTTCGCTTCAACTTTAAATTCGCGTTTCAATCGATCAACGATGATCTCCAGGTGAAGCTCTCCCATCCCGGCAATAATTGTCTGTCCGGTTTCGTCATCGACAGAAACCTTGAACGTAGGATCTTCTTCAGCCAGTTTCTGCAAACCGACACTCAACTTGTCACTGTCGGCCTTGGTTTTCGGCTCAATGGCGATTCTGATTACCGGTTCCGGAAATTCCATTTTCTCGAGTACAACCGGATGATCAGGATGACAAAGTGTATCACCAGTTTTCACGTCTTTCAGTCCAACGGCTGCTGCTATATCACCTGCCCGGACCATTTCAACATCTTCACGGCTGTTGGCGTGCATCAGAAGAATTCTACCGATCCTTTCTTTCCGCTCCGTCGTCCCATTCAGTACCTGCGAGCCTTTTTTTAGCTGACCCGAATAAACACGGAAGAATGTCAGTTTCCCCACATACGGATCAGTCATAATCTTGAAGGCGATCGCGCTGAACGGAGCATCAAAGTCCGCCTCTCTTGTCACTACCTGATCTGTCCTCGGAATAACACCCACCATCGGTGGGACGTCAAGTGGGCTTGGCAGGAAATCGATTACACCATCGAGCAAACGCTGGACGCCTTTATTCTTAAACGCAGAGCCACAGTACGTGGGGAAGAAGTCCATAGTGCGTGTACCATTACGAATACAACGCTTGATGTCTTCAAGAGAAGGCTCTTCGCCTTCCATATAAGCCATCATCACATCATCGTCTT
>SMXK01000204.1 GCA_004356265.1 Bacteroidota bacterium | reverse complement strand
TGTTACTTCCGGGTAGTTATCGACGAGACCTGCGCTGACAGGCGCGGCCACGGTGGCAAAGTTGGACTCCATACCATCGAGAAAGATGTGGACTCCAAGTCTGTGGATCTGATCCGCTTTTTCGTGATATCGGTCGTAACTGAGCTCGTCACGGACGAAAAGGCCAATCAGGATGAAACACGCAAGGCCAAGGGCGAGACCGCCCATGTTGAGTATTGAAAACCCGGCGCGGCTGGAGAGGCTGCGGAAAGAAGATTTGATCGTGCGCATGATCATATGCCTGAACCACAAATGGGAATTGTTATGGTCGTAGTGCAGTATGCGTGTCGGAAGCCGATGTGGTTACGGTACAGATACTTTTACAAACAGCTCAGGTCACAACGCAGTCCTGTTCGATCGCGCCCGTCATCTTGCCGGGCCCGCAATCGCCGGTTCCAGCTATTATTTCTTTGTCTTTTTCTTGTTAGCCATAAAGGTACCAGCCTGTTCACCCATCTCATACGTACCGATAAGACTTCCTTCATCATTCAGTTCACCCCTCATTAACAGGGTGGTCTCATCCGGCATGTCAAACGATAGCTGAATTGAGTGATCAGAGCTTAATTCTACCCAGTCGGCTTCTAAGTTCACCATGCCCATGTCAGCGGCATTCAGTTTGGCTGATAGATCCGTACCGTCGAGCTCGATATCCAACGTAAACGAGACCTGGCCGTCGGCAGTGCCGATCCAATGTCCAACATATTCACCGGGACCCGTTGGGGGAATCGTCAAATTCACAACTGTAAACAGGAATAACGCGATAACCGGAAGTCCAAGTTTCATTTTCTGCTTGTTCTGATTCTTACAAAATTTTGAAAAGAGGCGACGGTAATAATCACATCGCCGTTCCCATAGGACGGGAAACCAGCCCGGTTGGTTACATATGAAAAATCTACGCATGGAATCTTTCACTGGCGATTTCAGTAAATCACCCTACATAATGATCTTCGGGGTAAGGTGAGGGGCTGATTTACAGGCTCCAATTCCTGACCGACGGTAAAATCCGATTACACCCGGATTGAGCCCGTGACCTTGGCTCGCGTTACGTCTTCGGACGAATGAGGCAGGTTGACCCGGTGAGAGGCCGGGGCCGACGGTATAGTCCGGATGGGAGAAGATTCAGCGCGCGTTCACGTGCTCGTACTGGTTATTTAGAATCTGTCAGGTTCGATTGACCGAATATGGGTCCGTGTCCGTCAGTATCTGCTGATAAGCAGTGTTGTACAATGCCGCACAACGGCTTGTAGATTACTCATGCTCCTCCTGCTCCGTCGTCATTGACAGAGCATTTTTTGTATATGGAAGCGGGAGATGAGAAGTTGATGCTTCGCGAATTGGAATATATCGATGCCGGAAAGAACTCGGACCCAGGTTCAACCGATCGGTATTTCATGGACCGCGCGCTCGCCCTTGCGCGGCAAGCGTTCGGGCGAACCGGGCCCAACCCGATCGTTGGGGCGGTCGTCGTGCGCGATGGCTCGATCGTAGGTGACGGGTATCATCAGAAAGCGGGCTGTGACCACGCCGAAGTCGTTGCTCTGGGAAATGCAGGATCACATGCTCGAGGTGGCACGCTATACGTCTCACTCGAACCCTGCAATCATTTCGGTAAAACGCCTCCATGTACAGATGTTATAAAAACTGCAGGGATTCGTCGGGTCGTTTTTGCGGTAGGTGATCCAGCCGGGCATGGGGTAGAACGGGGTTCTGTAGACTTGAAAAAAGCCGGAATCGAAGTTATTGAGGGCGTGTGCAGTGAGGATGCAGCATATGACAACAGATTTTTCCTGCATTCAGCGCGTACCGGGAGACCGTGGGTGATAGCCAAGTTTGGTGCCAGTCTGGACGGTCGAGTCGCGACAAGCACCGGTGAAAGTAAGTGGATCACGGGTGATGCAGCCAGAAAACGCGCACATGAACTCCGCGCAGTTGTTGATGGAATACTTGTGGGTTCGGGCACCGTGGTGGCCGACAATCCATCCCTGAACGTCAGGATGGATCATTATGACGGTTCGCAGCCCCGACGCCTCGTGTTGGATAAGAACGGGATTTCGCCCGTCCAGTCGGCACTATTCACAGATTCCGATTCAGAGAACACGATTGTTTTCACGACGTCTCGAGCAGACGCGAAGTGGAAGAACACCCTCGAGATAAACGGCGTCAAAATTATAGAATGCCCGAAGGATGCCAACGGGAGACCGGACATACGATTTTGTTTGACCAAGCTGTTCGAAATCGGACTCCACAGCATAATGGTTGAAGGTGGGCCAGCGGTCCTCGGTAGTTTTTTTGACGCAGGGTTGGTGGATGAGGTATGGGCATTCATTGCACCAAGAATTATCGGCGGAACAGGAGCACCGGGAGCGGTAGGCGGAAATGGCGTCGCTGATCTCGCAAGCGCCGGGCCTCTCCATAGAATTGAATCAGAATTATTAGGGGTCGACGTGTTAATTCGTGGCCTGGTGAGCAATAAAGAAATTTACAAAACGGCGTAGTCAATGTTTACGGGAATAGTTGAAGATGTTGGAAAAATCACTCGTGTAGAGTCGTCACGGGGTGCATTAAACTTGACCATACGATCAAGAACGGTGACCGATGGTACTATTCTCGGGGATAGTATTTGCGTGAACGGGACGTGCCTGACGGTGACGGATCTGACAGGTGACGAGTTTTCTGCAGGACTTGCCCCGGAGACCTTATCCAGAACCAACCTGGGTTCTGTCTCAATTGGTACGGAAGTAAATCTGGAACGCGCCCTTATGCCTACCAGCAGGATGGGGGGGCATATCGTTCAGGGTCACGTCGACGGTACAGGGACCGTGACCACCTTTCGGCCGGACGGTACATCGCTGTGGGTGCATTTAAAAGTGGAGCAGGATCTGATGCGATACATCGTGCCGAAAGGATTCGTGACTGTTGATGGCGTGAGCCTCACAGTTGTTGAAACAGGCGAAGACTGGTTTTCGGTAATGCTGGTAGAATACACTCAAACCCACATCACGCTGGCAAAGCAGAGAGTGGGATATCGGGCAAATATTGAAACGGATATTCTGGGAAAATATGTAGAAAATATTCTTACACACCGAAGTAAAAAGAAGGGCACATTGAGCCTCGCGTTCATGGCTGATAACGGCTATAAATAAATGATAACACAGAATAAAAATATCAACAGTTCGATCCCGGAAGCCCTCGAACAACTCAAATCCGGGCGGCCCATCATTGTTGTGGACGATATGGATAGAGAGAACGAAGGTGATCTCATCCAGGCGGCTGAATTCGCAGACGCAGACGCTGTTAATTTTATGGTTCAGCGCGCCCGTGGCCTTGTTTGCATAGCCATGACCGGAAGGGCGCTTGACCGACTGAAAATTCCGATGATGGTGCAAAGAAATGGCCATAAGTCTAAGTTCAACAGCCCTTTTACCATTTCCGTTGAGGCTTCCAGTGGTGTCACGACGGGAATATCTACTGCAGACAGAGCCCGGACAATAAAAATTCTTGCTGACGAAGTGGCGACGCCAGACGATGTTATCATGCCTGGTCATATTTTTCCGCTTCGCGCGCAAGATGGTGGCGTACTGGTCCGCCGCGGCCACACAGAAGCAGGAATAGATTTGATGCAACTGGCCGGCCTCGCGCCGGCGGCAGTAATCTGCGAAATCATGAACGATGATGGTTCGATGTCGAGGCGGGACCAACTTGTCGAATTCGCAGCCCATAATGACCTTGTCATGATCACAATTGATGAACTGGTGGAGTACCGGACTCGCAGTGGAGACAAGCATTTGTCCGGTGCAGATCGAGCTCAGGACGGTGCCCTCCTTGTTGTGCGCTCGGATAGCGCGCGTCTACCGACTCGGTATGGCGTCTTTTCGGTAACAGCGTACCGAGATCAGTCTGGACACGAACATCTTAGTTTGAGTATGGGATTGGATTCAAATCCTGATTCCACATCGACTCCGGTTCAAGAAGCCACGCTTGTTCGCTTGCACTCCGAGTGTTTGACGGGAGACGTTCTCGGTTCGTTGAGATGTGATTGTGGTCAACAGCTGGATTCAGCTATGGCCCAAATTGCCAGTGAAGGCACCGGCATACTCCTCTATATGAGGCAGGAAGGTCGAGGAATCGGATTGGTCAACAAAATCCAAGCATATTCGTTGCAAGACAAAGGAATGGATACGGTTGAAGCCAATATCGATCTCGGATATGAGGCAGACCAAAGAGATTACGCGATTGCAGCAGCGATATTGACTGATCGATCAATAAGTAAAATCAAACTCATGACCAATAACCCCAGAAAGATTGCTGACCTTGAAGCGAACGGAATTCAAGTTGTCGAACGTGTTTCGCTTGAGATGCCGGCACATCCGGAAAATCAGGATTATCTGCGTACAAAAAGGGACAAATTGGACCATCGTCTTAGCTCCCTGTAGCACGATAGCTTTGTAACGGTATCGCTTTGTAACGATACCGCTTTGTAACGATACAGCACCATAAAGACACTCACCAGCATGGGCAAAGAATACTCAGCCAACTTGATTGGCACCGATTTGAAAATCGCTATTGTAGCGTCACGTTGGAATGACCTGATGGTCAATAAACTCATCGAAGGAGCGCGAGATACACTTATTCGGCACGGTGTTTCTGACAAAGCGATCGATCTCGCGTTTGTACCCGGTTGCTTTGAACTTCCGATGGCAGCTCGCAAGATGGCAGACTCTGGAAATTATGATGCGGTCGTTTGTCTCGGTGCAGTAATCAGAGGCGCAACTCCGCATTTCGAGTATGTCGCGGGCGAGGCCGCCAGGGGCATTTCACAGGTAGGCGTTTTGACCGGTATTCCAGCGTCGTTCGGCGTACTTACGTGCGATACAACAGAACAGGCCATTGAGCGGTCCGGCTCAAAAGCCGGCAACAAAGGCGTTGAAGCTGCGCTCGCCGCCATCGAAATGGCCAACTTGATGCGTATTCTTCCATAACCCGACGCCGATCTCAAAATCCCCCTTACCCTTTATTTCGATGATGTTTCGCCTCGTACGTGCGGTTCAGTTTCTCCTCCTTCTATTGATAGGCTCCTCCGATGTTGTAGCTCAGAACATGACGGCTGCAGAGCGTGAGGTTTGGGCAATGGAACAATCCTATCAATCATTCTGGAATGACCTGAACGACCTGGATGGATACATGGAACTCTGGCACGAGAACTATCTCGGGTGGCCAGGCGGATATAAAAACCCGATCAATAAACAAGGCATCCGCGAGTTTTTCCGGCGCGGAATAATCGACGGTTGGACGACTGTCAATTACGAGAATGAGGGGGTGGAACGCTTCGGAGACTACGCGGTCACCTATTATTCAATTTCCGGGTACCGTGGATCCGGTCGAGGTAAAGGCGATGGTGATTGGTGGCGCGTTACCCACTATTGGACCAAAGAGGCCGGCAAGTGGCAGATCATTGGCGGCATGACTGCCCCACTCGATTTATGACCCCCTCGTTAATTGACTCCGTCTTTTTTCGGTTTTTTCTGTGGAGTCAGAACACTGTCGATAAGCCCGTACTCAGTCGCTTCTTTCGCACTCATCCAGAAATCCCGATCCCCATCCTGTTCGATTTGTTCAGGAGTCTGCCCGGTATGAAAGGCAAGGATGCCGTACAAAGTCTCTTTCATCTTCAGAATTTCCCGAGCGTGAATTTGGATGTCTGAAGCTTGTCCTTGAACGCCGCCACTCCATGGCTGATGGATCATGACCCGGGAGTTTGGTAGGCCGGCCCGTTTTCCCTTCGTACCCGCGGCCAATAAAACGGAACCCATCGAGGCCGCCAGGCCGACACAGATGGTCGCAACATCGCACGAGATATACTGCATCGTGTCATAAATGGCAAGCCCCGAATCTATAGACCCACCCGGAGAATTGACATATATATTGATGTCTTTATGCGGGTCCTCTGAGGTCAGAAATAGGAGCTGGGCCACCATCAGGTTGGCGACCTGGTCGTTAATTCCTGATCCGAGGATGATCAGGCGTTCTTTTAATAACCTGCTGAAAATGTCGTACGATCGTTCGCCTCGACTCGTCTGTTCGATGACCATCGGGACGAGGGTGCTCATCGATGTTTCCTGGAAAGGACCGCTGTAGATGTCAGAAGGAAGTTTGTTCAGTCCTTTGCTGAACTTGAGAAAATCGTCGACCATGGAATCAGGCTTGAAAGGTTGATCAGGAACGTGTTCTTGCTTGCGAAACGGCTCGAATACCGGGCCGGCCTTGCTACCTTTCCCTGATCAGGCTTGTTCCGACTCAGTCGCCTTGCGATAGTCTTCAAGCCCAAGTTCTTTGATCTTGACCTCGGATTCGATCCAATTAAAGACCCGCTCAGACAATAAACGTTGGTCAAGCTGTTCCATCATGTTCGGGACAGCTTTGTAATATTCTTTCAGCGTATCAAGCGGAAGCTCACCACCAGAGGTTTTCTCTAGATAGGCGTCGCGATCCTCTTCGGTTATTTCGAATCCAGCTTTGTCCATTATTTTATCACGGATAAACATCCAGCGAGCCTGATTTCCGGCCTCGTCACGACGGTGTTCACGATATTCTTTTTCGTCGAAATCCGCTGGCATTTTATCGCCCTGACGTTCTTTCAACTCCTTCACGTACGAGTCCAGATACATATCAACAACCGACTCCGGGACTTGAACATCGTGCAGAGCAACAAGTCGCGCAATCATTTCGGACTCGTACATTTCGCGTCCACGCTGCACCCAACCAGATTTGATTTGACCCGTCAGTTCTTCTTTGAACGCGTCTACGTCTTCAAATTTATCTCCGGTGAGTTCTTTGACGAGCGCATCGTCTAACTCAGGAAGAACGCGCTGTTTGACCTCCGTAACGGTAAGTTTGTACGCTCGATCGGGTGTGTCCTCAGCTGGGCCAGGGAGCGATATTTCGACGACATCGCCAACAATAGTCCCAGTCAGTTTGTCGACGATTTCGGTCATCAGGTTATCGTCAGCGAGAGCAAATTGAACACCTTCCTGAACCTCTCCTTCGACTGGCTCATGGGTTTCGGTATCCAGTGTCTGCATATCAACCGTGACGATAGACTCAGTATCGGAAGGGCCATCCGCAACGACAAGTTCAGCCCGCGAACCGCGCATGTTGTCTAATTCTTTCTGTAGATCTTCATCCGTTCCTTCGTGGACCAATTTGTTAATTGTCTCCTTTGAAAGGTCAGCGAGATCAAATTCCGGTCGAACGCCAAACCGCACAACAGCCCGAAGATCTCCTTCATATTCGTACGTCAAATCGGTAATCGTAGGCTGGCCCAATACCTTGTAAGCATCATCACCCATCACCGTGTCCTCGTATGTTTTCTGAACATGTTGTTCAGCAACGCCATACGCAAGAGACTTCCCATATTTTCTCTTTACGACAGACAAGGGTACTTTTCCAGGACGAAAACCCTTCATATCAGTCTGGACCCGTTGAGCACGAATCGCTTTGTTAATCTCTTCGGCAAGATCGGCTGCAGATGCGGTGATCTCCAGATCAAATTCTACGTCGTTGACTTTCTGGATCGATGTTTCCATGTTCGGATAAGACTGTTCCGGTCAATATGTGAGGTGGGTGGTTCGAGCAGTCAGACAGCCGTAGCGCTGCTCGTTTTGCAGCCACAGAAAACTGCATGGAGCCAAATAAAGTTCGATACTAAGCGTACGACTCAGTACGAATCCGGTTTGAATTCACAATTACTGCGCTGTTCACTGCCTGGTCACGCCCGGAAACATGTCACGTCACGCCTGGAATCAAGTCACGTCAGCAACTGTCAGAAGTCAAGACCTATGGAAACATACGTTTTGGCATCACCGAACTCAGATCCGTCGTAAGGCCATGCAAAGTCCAGCCGGATTGGAAATCCCAGAAGAAAGGTCCGGATCCCGAAACCCGTGCCCATTAATATGTTGTCGGTGAGGCCCGGGAAATCGTCCAACACTTCCGACGCTATCAGTTCATCGTTCGGATCACTCCAGATGCCACCGATATCTGCAAAAACCTGTCCGTGGATATTGTAGAATGGCAACAGGGGTATGTATTTGGGTATCAGGGCCCGAATCAGTGGGAATCGAAATTCGGCGTTCACCAGAGCGAAACGGGATCCATTGCGCGTATTGATGTCAAATCCCCGGAGTGGCAGGATGGGGGTAGCGAATACGAATTCATTCAGATTGGAAATCGGAAATCCATTCACATCGTCGAAATCTCTGTTGATCCAATTCAAGACTCCGGACGTGTAAAACAGTTGGCGATTGTTTCCTATCGATATAGCCCCCGACCCTCGCAGCGCCAATGTGAATCGGGATCGCTGGTCGAAACTCCGATAGATCTGGAAATCAGCCATCACCGTCGCGAATTGAACCGGCTCCTGGGAAAACGAAAGGCCGCCACCCAGAACAGAAACGGCATACCGATATCCAGCCGACGGGGACAGAAATCCGGGAATCGTCTGGTCCTGTGTCCACGTTACCCGGGGTGTCAGGATAGTCCGTTGAACGGAGGGACTTGTAGCGTCTGTAATATCAGCCTTGTCGACTCCGATCAGGCCTATTTCGAGATCCAGACGTCGGAACTTGTCGAATGGGTAACTCGCTTCCACACTCACGCCGTATTGGCGATATCTGAAATATGTGGGATTCTGAAGCGAAAAATCAGCCAGAAGCCGGGACTGATGAAACATCGAAAATGACCAATCCACGCGCCGGGCCAGGTAATCATACGAAAAGATGTAGTCGGCATTCCGGAGATCTATCAGCAGGTTTGTGGACAGCGTAAGTCGGTGGTTACCAAGAATATCTGATAAAACGATCTGCGTCACACCCTGGACACCATATAGCGGGTCATAACCGGCCGATCCATATACGATGTCAGGAGAGAAATCGAGTTTATATCTGCGGGGTACATAATTCCCGTTTGCATCTACTGAAACCGCAGGGATGTCCGCGGTGGGTAACACGTCTGCGAGAAGGCGGGTCCCTTCGGACGCATCCGCGAAGGCCGCCGAAAATTGATAGTTTCTGAAATCGACGGCTCTGAAGGTGCCGGTGGAATCAGAAATGCCAAAATTCTGACTTTCGTTCATAAACCAGTTTTCCAGAGAACGACGTGCATCCCTGGAAGCACCGGAAGCCATATCGGGAGTTGCGCCGACATTTCCTGTGACTCGTCGCGCGTTTGAGCCCACGTTATATGATCCGTTCAGGATGCCTGTTTCAGACACGGCAAGACGATGAGCGAGAGGGCGGGCCAGTCGTTCCTGACCGCGAGTATACCGAATACCACTGGTGGCTTCTCGCAGGAATGGATTTTTTATTTCCTCTCTGTACGTGGCAATCATCAACGAGGGAGGTGGAAGGTCCGGATTCCTCTGGACTCGTTGCCCCCACACGTCGGGTCGCAATGGCGACTGTTTACTCAATTTTAGTGGCTCACGAATAATGTAGATAGACGGGACTCCGTCGAGCAAGGAAACTACAGCAGCACGCTGGCCGTCGGCTGCAAGCGAAAGTTGAGTAATCCCGATCAATAAGTCAGTCAGTGGACGAGTAGTCAGGGTTGTGACATCAAGAACATAAAGATTGTAAATCCCATTCTGGTCGGAGATGAACACAATTTGTGATCCGTCTGGAGAGAAATGGGCACTTCTTTCATCCCACATTTCATCGGTAGTCAGTCGGATAGATTCTGACTCCCCCGGAACTACAGTATAAATGTCTACCTGTCGAACTCTGTGCCTGCTCAATTGAATAGTCTCAGGAGTTGTGTCGTTAACGGTTGTATGACTTCCACGATCGCTATGAAACAAGAGGGTGGTTCCATCCGGACTCCAGGAAGGATCATGGTCACTGAAAAGATCATTTGTGACGTTCTGCAGGCTACCGGACGATAAATCAAGAAGATACAGATCGCTCTGGCCGTTTCGAGTACCGGAAATAGCCAGGCGCGTACCGTCCGGGCTCCACGACAATGAGAGTACATCGTCCAGTTGGTCAAGCGGAATATTGCGCGTATCGTCAGAGCGGATATCCATGATTACTACGCCATGAGAAGATCCGCTTTTGACGGCTGCCGCCAATTGCGTGCCGTCCGGATTCCATGTTAACCCGGGAGATAAGACCTGCAGAGATTCGAACTGGCTTGATCGTTGGCCCTCTGCCAACTTCGTAATAATGGTGCCGTCAGATGCACTGGCCACGTAGATGTCAAAGAGTCCGTTTTTAGCAGACACAAAGGCAACTTTATCGCCAAGTGGAGACAACACCGGGCTCGAATTGAATGATCCATGCTGAACCGTAACAATAGCTTTTCCTATATCTATAAGCGGCTCGCGTGCAGCGACTTCGGGGTAGTATATTTCCTGTACCGCACGGTGCCATCGGACTGAAAGGTCAGAAATAGAAAGCCCGATGGACTCGCGAAAACTCGCCTCAACCGACCGGGTAGATCGCAGTCGTTGCAGGATCTCTCCAATTTTTTCCGGTCCGTATTGTGTGGCGATGTAGTCCCAGACGCCTTGTCCACCCCGGTACGCCATATAACCTCTGAGAGTCGAAATATCGCTGAGATGACCACTCAGCACAGCTTCTCGTACATACATGTCCGAATCGGTATCCCAGCCGGACGCAGAAAATTCAGCAAGACCTTCGCTGAACCACGGCGGGAGCCTGACTGCAGACGTATTCTGAAGATGCGCCTGGATTCCGGAACCATAAAAGAGCTCATTTAACATGGCGTGTACAAGTTCGTGATGAACGACCCGCCTGAATGTGCCAAAATCCCCTGTGAAAGGAACAGCAATTCGGTTCTTCGACGATTCTGTAACACCTCCGATTCCTTCGGCATTAACAGGCAGGTTCACCGCGTTGGTCACGGCAAACTCTGCATGGCTGAGATAGACAATGATGGGTATTCTGCCCGACACACGGTATTGAAATAGCCTCGATGTGTGCCGGTAGGCCTCTTCGGCTACTTTCGCCGCGTAGTCAGCCAGATGTTGTCCACCCTGGTAGAAGTACACGTTAAAGTGTTCGCTGCGAACCTGAAACCACTCCTGATCGTCGTATTGGACTTTGTTTTTACCAAACCGGAAGTATTGTGCGCAGGCATCATTCGGGGCTGTAGCTATCCATGCACAGGACAGTGCCACGATGAAGGTAAATGTGCGCAATAACCACATTCGGAATGGGATAAGGACCGGGAGAACCGGTATTAAGCAGCCTTCAATCCCATTGTTCCGCAGAGGGAAGGGCAATTCAGTGCCCCGTCAAAATCGTTTCCGCCTACCGATTCAATCGTATCGGACCCATTTGATGAGGTCTTTGATCGATGCTTTTTTTCCGTACATCAAGATCCCGACTCTGTATATCCTTGCGCTGACCCAAATAGCACCTACGAAACATCCGGCGAGTAAAGAAAGCGACAGCACCATCTGCCACATCGGCACTTCAGTTACAGCGTTCCTTACCACCATAGAAACCGGTGATGTAAAAGGAATCATTGACATGACCACCGCCAACGTGGAATTAGGAGCCTCTATCAATGGTTGAATGAATACGATCGACAGAATGATTGGCAACATCACAGGCAACATCAGACTCTGAGCGTCCTGCTGTTGCTCAACGGAAGACCCGATTGCCGCGAACAGGCTGGCATAAAGCAAGTATCCGAGTAAGAAATACATGACGAACCAAATGAAAATCATCGGATTGATGTCTGGCATCACGATGTTCGCTGCGGCCAGTATCTCATCGTTCGAAGCTGTAACAGGCAGATTCAGAGCTGCCGGGTCTATGAACGAAGACATGATCACGCCGAAAGCCAGGCTCGCGCCCAGGATCAGAATCGCCCAGAAAGTCATCTGCACCAGCGCCATGGCACCAATGCCGAGCACTTTACCCATGAGCAGGTCAAACGGACGCACAGACGAGATAATTACCTCAACAACCCTGTCCATTTTTTCCTGAATAACACCCTGCATCACAATCGATCCGTATATGATCATCGTCATGTAGATCATGAACCCCATGATGAATCCCAACACGGCGAACACCTCGGTACTGCCTGATTCTTCCCCGGAGTCAGACAGTTTGATCATGTTTACGTCGACGCGGGCATTCAGAATATCAAAGACGGCTTCCGGAACGTTTTGCTCTATAAGTCGCCGTTTTTCGACCGCCTGCCTCGTAATGGACCGAATCCTTCTGGCAAATGAAGAAACACCTCCGCCATCTTTGGAATAAAATGAAGCGCTTCCGGTCCCGGAGATGATGTCGGTATCCAACCGCAAGAACCCGCTGTACTCTCCCCGGATTACTTCTGCCCGAAGAGTGTCCTCGGGGGCGGTGGACAGTTCGAACGTTATTTGTTCGTCGTCATCGATCATATCCTCAAATAAGATGCCCGACAGGTCCAGAACTTTTACGGTCTCATCCCCGCCTTCCATCGAACCAACCATGACAACGCCAACAATGGCGAAAAATCCTATCAAGGCAATGGGTCCAAACAACGTCGTGATAACAAACCACTTGTTTGAAACGCGCTTCAAGAACTCGCTTTTGGCGACTATCAGAATTTTAGATTTCATGAGGCTGCAAGTTCTTTTTCCTGCTCAGAAACAGCGGTTACGAATATTTCGCGCATGGACGGTTCGACAAGTTCGAATCGAAGAATATCTTCAGTATCTCGAATTGCTTCCTGTAGAATATCCCTGGGTCGAGTAGTTCCGAGCAGGCGAAGTTCGGCCCTGTTGGCACTGCGATTATTGATGCGGGCCAATTGCCTCTTCTCGAGTACATCCAGGAACGCGTCTGATCCCTCAAAATCGATCAGGATGGTATTTTTCCCTGCTTTCCGTTTGATGTCTCGCAATACGCCATTGACGATTATTTCACCCCGGGATATCAAGCAGATATCATCACACAATTCTTCGACCTGCTCCATCCTGTGTGAGGCAAAAACAATGGTCTTGCCATCCTCCTTTAATTCCATAATGACGTTCTGGAGCAATTCGGCATTTATCGGATCCAGACCCCCGAACGGTTCATCCATAATCAGTAGATCAGGGTCGTTGATGACTGCCGTGATGAACTGAATTTTTTGCTGCATCCCCTTGGACAACTCGTTGGTTTTTCTCGGGTACCATTCTTCAGCACCGAATCGTTCGAGCCATTTTTTAACACGCTTTTTTGCTTCTTTCCGATCGATACCCTTCAGCTCTGCAAAATATATAAGCTGCTCGCCGACCTTCATTTTTTTGTACAGTCCTCGCTCTTCAGGGAGATATCCCATCCGTTGCTGACTCCACGGTCCGACAGGTTTATCTCCGAACAGAATCTGGCCCGTGTCCGGCACCGAGATATAGGTAATCATCCGGATGGTCGTAGTTTTCCCGGCACCGTTAGGGCCCAGAAGACCTAGAATGCGCCCCGGCTGAGCGTTAAAGGATATGTTGTTGACGGCCAGGACTTTGTCATACTGCTTCCTGATCCGGTCGATTTTGAGTTCCAGCATACGCTAAGAAAATTAAAGGGTGGCAGGCCAGGACCTGTTAACAGGCCCTGATGTAGTAGGACATT
>SMXK01000012.1 GCA_004356265.1 Bacteroidota bacterium | reverse complement strand
GGACTGCGCCACGTCCCGAAATACTAACCGGACACCTTCCTATCATCAACCAATCGAGCGGTTCCCGCTTTCTGTTCACCTCGTAGCACCGACATTACTCACGAATACGCTCGAGCATTTGTCCGAGTAAACTGCGCACACCTGCAAGATCACCAACTGCATCAGCTTCAACGGAAACCGATTCGGATTTTACCAACAAAGCTCGCCTTGCGCCTTCAAGCGTGTATTTTTCCTCTCTCAGGAGATGCCTGATTCGGAATATGGTATCGACGTCAGCTCGTTTATAGATGCGTTTCCCCGCCTTGTTCTTTTTAGGTCGAAGTTGAGCAAATTCGGTTTCCCAATACCGAAGCACGTGCGCTTCCTCTTCTACCATTGTCGCGACTTCACTGATTGTGTAGTACAGTTTGCTGATTCCTTGATCCAGAAAATTGCTCATAACAGAGGTCAGGTCAGGTAGTGATATTTTGGCGAAGATGCGGTCTGTCGAAAGTAGTCAGAAAAGATCAGACCCGAAAGTACGAGCCGGAGCAGTACCTTCGCATCTTATTTCATTGTTGAACCCTGAATATGACGCAACACAACCGGCACCGATTCGAAATAGAGGGCATTCTCTTGCTTGTCGTAACCGTGTGGGGTACCAACTTCGTTGTGATGAAACTCGTGCTGGATGTGATGCACCCACACGTCATCAACGTTTTTCGACTTCTCTCGGCTGGTTTTGTGCTTCTGATTATGCACGTAAGGCGACAGAAAGCGTTGGGGCAGAACATCCTGCAGCCACTCTTTGACTATCCCAAAGAACTTGTCACGATTGGCATTATGGGATGGTTCTTGTATCAGATCGTATTCATAATAGGACTTAATAACACAACTGCCGGCACCGCTGCTCTTATCATGGCAAGCCTGCCTTTATGGACCGCGCTTATCTCGATAGGTATGAATGTCGAAAAGCTGAATTCGGTTGGCTGGATAGGGATCGGCGTTACAATGATCGGCACTGCGGCTGTCATCCTTACAGGGAAGGGCTCGGTTGACATCAGCACCAGTTTTCTGTTTGGCAATCTTATGATGCTGACTGCAGCGATGTTATGGGGCCTGAACACTGTTCTGACTCGAAAATTGGTCCATCGAGTCACTCCGGTTGGAATCACTTTTATTGGCTTGATCGTGGCACTGCCACTTATTGGCCTGGTATCAATTCCATTCTGGAATACCGTTGACTGGGGCGGCGTGACATGGGTGATCTGGCTGGCAATCGTATTTTCGGGGAGCCTCTCGACAGGTCTCGCGATAGTCGCCTGGAATTATGCCGTAAAGAAAGTGGGCGCGTCGCACACATCAGCGTTCCAAAACCTGGTGCCATTGGTTGCGCTTCTCACGAGTTTTCTTATCCTGAATGAGCAGATCGTGTTCTGGCAAATCGTAGGTGGCGCATTCACTATTGCCGGACTCGTAATAATGAGGCACGGGCGCGCTGTGGGGAGAACTGAAAAGCAACCTGAGCATTAGTGTCGGACGTCATAATCAATTGAATGTCGGGGCTGTATCTCCCCGAACTTTTTCTCTCAACAAAGTATGCGCTCTATAAAAACGCTTGTTCTCGTAGTAGTTCTGCTTCCAACACTCTGGATAAATTCAGGCAGTGCGCAGATCATGGACGTGGCACCAATTGTAGTTTGGACCGAAGGAAGAGTTGACTCAGACGGACCCTTTACGCAATTTGTTGTGGGTACAAAACGAGCGATGCCCGTCTTTGACCTGCTGCCTCAGGTAACCGCTGATAGTTTCTTCGACATGCTACAGGTCGTAGTCGGGGCAGAGAACGATAGAAATACCGATAAGACACGTTTCCGCTATAGACTTACGGCGCTTACCAGCGAAATTCAAAAGTCTCCGTGGGGTACAAGATTTACTTTTTTGGACTACGATGCCAGCGGAATGCAGGACTTGTGGGCAGATTGGGTAGCAGTCAGTATGGGCCCCGGATTTCATATTCCAGCTGGTGATGTTCAAATTGTTGTTCGAGCCATGGGTCACCTTGCCTTCAGCACATTCCGTTTCGGAGACATCGTATTCGAGGAACTAGGTAGAGAAGCCGGAAATTCATACACTGGAGGGGTGTACGGTGGTGTCGGTCGAGTTTCCATTGTTTGGAACGGACGATTTACTGCTCGCGCCATGTATGACAAAACATGGTCTTCTACAGGCCCGGATCCTGTAAAGGAGCAGATCCGATTCAGGCTGACAATACATCCGGGCAGAGGCTGGGGTATTTTCGGAACCTTCGAACGTATGACTGCAGATCTTGCAGAATTATCTCAGGAGCGCACAGCGTTTGGCGGCGGCGTCAGGTATACGATCGATTCTGAATGATCGACTGATCCAAGCGGATGGTCGAGTGGGGATTTCAGGAATCAGAAATATTCATAGCGCCGCCAAGAGTTTCGACACCATCTTTGGCGCTTTCCTCTATTTTCTGTCGATACTCTTCAAGCACCGGAGCCTTGCCAGAAAGATATTCCCACGTGTGAGGTAACAGTCCGGCAACAGGGGCATACGCCAGGGATGCTCTTCTGTCCACGGATTCTGGCAGTTCTGCGATCTCCAATATCATAAATATCGCACTCAAGAGAATCGCAGCTTTAAAAACTCCGAAAAAGCCTCCACCCAATCTGTTAACACTGCTCATTTTAAGTGCATCTACGGCGCCTTCCGCCGATCGAGCAATGAGAACGGTGGTCAACTTTGTAACAAGAAATATGGCCAGAAATGATGCTACGAGTGCTGCCTCGTGAGGCCAACCGGTGTTTGCTTCAATGATTTGCCCGATCGGTCGCGTCAGCGCGATAGCCAGAATAATAGTCAAAACCAGTCCGACGGCGTTCGCGGTTTGTCGAACGAGGCCGATCATTCCGCCTCGAACAATTCCAAGAAGTAAAACGATTGCTATTGAAATGTCGATGTAGCCGATTTCCACTTTGAGAAGGGTCAGGTGCTTAACAACTCGCGCACGATTCGCTGAACAATTCCGCCGTCCGCGCGCCCTTTTAGCTCGTTCATCGCGGGTCCCATCACCTTGCCAATATCCTTCATCGAATTAGCTCCGGTTCCTGCGATAACAGCTTTGACCGTACTACGGATTTTGTCCTCAGAGAGTTGCTCTGGCAAATAGGATTCAATAATGGCCAGCTCCGCAAGTTCAGTATCAGCGAGGTCATCGCGACCTGCATTTCGGAACTGGGTAATTGAATCTCTCCTCTGTTTCGCCTGTTTTTGCAGAACACTCACTGCGTCCTCGTCCGTTACTTCAGACACGCCTGCGGTTCGGGAGTCAATTTCTATTTGTTTGATAGCAGCACGCACTAAGCGGATAGTCTGAAGGCGCACACGATCTTTCGACCTCATGGCGTCTTTCATGTCGGATTCAAGTTGTTGGAGAAGCATTTTCCAGCGGTAGAAATGGTTGAGTTATTCTGTAAAATAAGGTGAAACTGATTTAACAATCTCGCGACTCAAAAGGCCAGTCGGAATACCACCACCGTAAATCCAACCTGCATTGTACCCAGAGCTATCGCAGCTTGTGTATCTAAAGTTTCTATTTGTGACCTGAGCGCAGGGTCGCCAGTCTCGGTGTACTGATCATACAGTGAGTTTGCCTTGCTTTTGTAGTGGACCGCAAGGGCGCCGCCGATGATAACCGCAGATGTCGCAACGTAATCGATCCATTTCCGCCTTGATTTCGGCGCCTCCGTGCTGGCTTCTGATCCTCCCA
Organism: Bacteroidota bacterium; assembly: GCA_004356265.1. Classification (GTDB taxonomy): domain Bacteria; phylum Bacteroidota; class Rhodothermia; order Rhodothermales; family UBA10348; genus N075bin62. Next base: position 5,331 of record SMXK01000012.1, on the reverse strand, counting down.
GGTATAACTCGGATTCGCTCTGAAGAGATACGAGTTGCCTGTTCCACAATTCAAATCCCGGAGTCACGAGCTGTTGCCTATAACCTTTTTTCTCCAGAACGAAATTTCCTGACAATGGCGTGTCACTCTGATAGATAACCGGCGTTACCCCGATATCCACGAGGCTTAGACCCGAGTTAAACACAACTTCTGCACCTGACGGCACTGACTCAACCGAATAAAAATACGGGAAGTCCAATTCCAGCACCAGCGTATCGCCGCCCGCGACATCATCCAGTATCGATATCAACGGCGCCACAGACCAGAAGTCAGGCGCAACTGGGACCAGAATTATTTGCGTGACTCCAGAAGGCAAAAGAAGTGCTCCTGATTCCGCCGTTCCTATCCAAACTGAGTCGGCATAAACGTGCGACTCGGGTTGATTCGAATCGATTTGCACCCATCGCGCCAATTCGCCTGATGTTCGCGCGAACACATCCGACGAGGGCGCCTGTGCCTGCTGTGCCGGAGAAGATGTCACCGGCAATACGAGTACTATCAGCGATAACATAATTCGGTTAATCTGCATTCTGCTGACCCCGCTGCGCCGGAATAAACTTGTATACGTGTCGCGGCTCGGCCAAAACGAAGAGTTCGCCATTCCTGGCCGCCATCGCTGATTTTATTCTACCATCGAGTTTGAATTCCCAATCGAGAATGGATGTTTCGCGGTTGAATGCATAAAGCACACGTCCCATTGAACCGATAAAAATATGCGTATCCGTTACCAATGGCGGGGCCGCGAACACATCAGGGCCGTTGAAATTCCAATTTATCACTCCGGATGAGGCTTCGATTTCAAATAATTTCCCCTCGGACGTACCTAAATATATTTTGCCCCCGCTCGCTGCCGGACTCGCCAATCTGACCTCTGCGCTTCCCATCCTTGATTCCCAGATCGATTTTCCCGTTGCAAGATCGATAGAGAATAATACGCCCCTGGCGCCGGACACAATCAGTGATTCATCTGCGATCGCGGGCGAAACTCGGATTGGGGTCGGAATCGATGTTTGCCAGATCAACTGACCATCCTGAGCATCCAATCGGATCAAGCTTCCATGCTCTCCCGTAATCACAATGTCTCCGGACGGAAGAAGCAAAGGAGCTGAATACGTAGACTCAAGGTCAGGCAACTCGAACGACCACAATTCCACTCCAGTAAACCTGTCCACAGCGGTCACCTTGCCCGATATGTCTGTCCCGACAATTACGTCTGCGGCGATAACGAGACCGGTTTCAAAAGGAATACCTTTATTTCGCCACAGGTGTTTTCCTGTTCTCAGGTTGTAGGCCATCAAGTTGTACTTTCCGAGTGCTGCCGGGATGAAAACGATGTCTCCGTCCGTCACCAGGGCGCCTTCAATTGCTTCGGCAAACCGCTTTGATCCTTTTTTTCTCCCTTTCTCGATATTTATGGCATACATATCCCCCCTGCGCGTGCCAACGAGCAGCGTATTCCCGAAAAACAACGGTGAGCCTGCCCCAAATGCGCCTGCAGCATTGTATCGCCAGTCGAGTTTGAGCGGAAGCGGCAAAACAGCAGAAGTGGTTCTATCTCGACTATAATTCCCCCCATCCTGACGCCAGTCAGACTTTGACACAGTAGAAACTTCTTCCACCCGGATACCGCGGCAACCCGAAACGAACAGAACTAACCATCCGATGATTAGGAGGGTTTGCCCGATCGATCTTTTTCGGATATGTGAATTGGTGCGCATGCGTTGGCCAACGTTAGAAGTTGTATCCAAAGAAAAACTGGCTGAATGTCTTATCGTAGAACCGGAATGATTCACGATACCTATATCCGATATCCCATCTGAGAACAAAGGCACCAAACAGATTTAGTCTGAGGCCTGCACCGAGAGCCCCTATCGTTTCTCCGGCATATATTTCGGGCTGACGATGAGAATATCCTGTGTTCCAGGCGTGGGCCACATCGGCAAAAATCGCGCCGCCCAGGTAGGATATACCGAAAACTTCCAGGATCGGAGCGTGAATCGCCGGTGCCGGAACCAGAGGAAATCGGAGTTCCTGGGACGTGAACCAGATTTTTTTTCCTCGAACGTCGAATAACCCAACTCCGCGAATGTCCCAACTCCCCCCCATTACCCAAAGTCGGGCCTCCCGGCCCTGGTTGAAACCTACCATGAATCGCGACGCCCAGGTGATTGCCTGCGTAATCCTGGTATAAAATCGAATATCTCCCAAAAGGCTGTAATAGCTCACATTTGAATACAGAACATCTGTCGTATAAGCAACCATTCCTCTTGCACGCCAACCGGCAATCGGGCCGTTGATCCAATACAGCGAGTTGTCGTGGACGAGTGAGACCGCATTTGACAGCAGCAGTGCTTCCCGATCGATTTCCGCTGTTTGTATCTGTTTTCGACTCCAGTTCAACGTAGTCACAAATTCGACGCGCCTGAATTTCGAAATCGGATAACTGACCCCTCCAAATCCGCCATAATTCGTTTCATAAAAACGAGGTAAACCGATGGGGGCATCCGGATCGGATAGATCATAACGGATACCGGCGTACCTGTAGATCCCATAACTGATGTTAGCGCGTTTGTGGAGTTGCACGCGCGACAACTGCATACTCAGGTCTTTCAGAAATCGACCCTGCAACTGGCCCGTATTAAATAACGTCAGAAAGATTCTGTCATTCCCCATTATGTCAGAGAACGCCAACACGACCCCGCCTGTGGTGCCCAAAACCGGACTCTGGCTAATCGCGCCCTGGGCGATGTCCAACCTGAATTTCCTTTTGAACTCCCCTTCGTGCGCTCCTTCGCCCAGTTTAATAGTTCCGTACGTCCAATTTCCAGATTCCGCGAACGTCAAATCTGTAAATTCCTCGAACCTGGGAGTTGAAACGAGTGAATCGGCATTCGGAAGCTGCCGAATCGAAAACCGGAGCGCCTCAATACTCGTGAAGACTATTCTGTTGTCGGTCGTCCAGATAGGATCAAACGTGCCGGCCGCAACCTGAGTAATTCTTCGTAAGCTCCTCCATGCGGGCGCTGAATTGACAACATCGCCGGGTATCGAATTTGAGGACGAAGCCAGAGCCGGTCGGACGCCCATTTCATAACTCATGTCCGTTACCCATATATCCTGGGCAGAAAATCTCCCGGTCGAATCGGGAATTGAGCTGCTGAAGATCAGCCAGTCACCATCGGGACTCCAGGAAGGAGCAAAATCGACCCGCTCACCATGTGTCACGTACCGAATCGTTCCGTCGGCTGTTCCGTATGTAAATACATTGTACGATCCGCCTTTCCCAAATGAAGACCTGTCAGATATAAACGCAATTTGCCCGCCGTCCGGGCTCCACGACGGGTCCCGATCATCATAAGGGTCGGCCATCAAGCGCTGTAGTTGCTGATCCTCGATGTGGTATATATACAGATCACTGTAACCTGCATCCCCAATTGAAGCGAAAGCGATTTTCGATCCATCGGGACTCCATGTGGGAGAATACACGGCGATCAGGTTCTTAAAGCGATATGTCGCCGTTTTGGTGTCCGATTCAAGATCAAAAACGTGAATTACGTCTTTTCCTCCGCTCTGTGTCACGAACGCCAACTGTCCATCATTTGAAATGGAGAGACGGCTCTCAAATAGATGGAAAGCTTCAAACTCAGGATTCCGACCGCCTCGGACAACAACCTCAGCGTCGCCCATCGGGCGGTACGATTCGTCGATCTGTATCTTGAATACATTGCTGAAGCCGCCATGATTGCCGACAAAATAAACGTGCCTTTCACCGTTTGATTTCTGGAAAAAGGCGGGTTTCGCGTTGAATCCTTTCGTCGACAGACCGCCAGCCACAATAGATGGTATCTGAATGTCCGATAACTCGGGGTAATACTGGCTTTTCAGCCATACATCGAACCGTTTCGAAATAACGGGAAACGGCTCCTGCATGGTTTTGGACAAAACCTGATCAAAACTTGGCGATATCCAAGAATCATCAATGATCTGAAGGAGCTTCTCTTCCCCATAAGTTTCAGCGATAAACCGGCAAATGGCCTCTCCTTCTTTATACATCACGAATGTACCATATATCCGAAAGAGCCCGTCCATGGGCACAAACTGGTTCGTGTAAAGAGCGTCTCGCATGACCATTTCATGCTGATGATCCGGACGGCCGGACCAGTATTCGGCGATTCCTTCCGTAAACCAGAGCGGTAACATTCGCCCGCGCGGTCGCCGATGATCCGACATCACGCGATTCACCTTATTGTACATAAAGACGTGCACCATCTCGTGGCGGACGACGCGTCTGAATCGATGCAGGTTACCATTCGCAGGTATCACTACGCGGCCCTTCATGAACTCAAAAAACCCGCCTATATTGTCTGGAATAAACCCGGGCGTGAGATTAGTCTGCTTGAAGTGCAGGTTAGACGAGTAAAAAATGAGCGGAACGCGATGATTCAGGGAGAAATTAAACTTGTTTTGTAGTTCTGAATACGCTTCTTCAGCGAAGAACGCTCCTTTTTCCGCCAACTCAAGCATTTCCGGGTAATAGTAAATATCGAAATGCTCGGTCTGCATGAGGCTCCAGTCGAAGTCCTCATACTGAATCTTATTGTATCCAAAGTGATACCCGGTTTGAGCCGACGCCACTTGCCTCACCCCGTGTTGTGCAGATACATAGAGCAAGCAGAGGCACAGGGCCGTCATCTGTCGCGCTAATCTCTGCATGGTCTTCCGGTATCTGTTCGAATACATGACGGGCAGGAACCAACCACCACACGCCGCAAATCTCTGATGGTTGCCACGCGACCGGGTCCTACACGTTCCCGGGATCATCAGGGCAAAAGATATCCCGCCCTGCATGCGGCGACCGATAATACAGTGCGATCAGGTGATTTTGGAGCTCGAACAGTACCGGCTCAATCGTCATTTCCTTTAATGAACAGTGACATGCCGACCGCATACTCGTCAAGCCACTTATCCAGAAGTACTAAAATCTGGTCCGAGTCTGTACATAGCAGCGCCTGGGTTGCCAATAATTCCACGTTCTTTAATTTCATGGCCCGAATGAGGCGTTTAATAGACGGCAGGTATACAGGAGACGCGCTGAGTGCTTCGATACCGAGGCCGACCAGAACCGGAACGGCCCGTAAGTTCGTTGCCAGTTCTCCACAGAGGCTCACCGGAATCCCGGCTGTCTTCGCCGCGGCAATCGTATTGTGAATCAATATTAATACAGCCGGATGTAAATCCTTGTACATCCCGGCAACCAGATCATTCCCGCGATCAACTGCGAGAACAAATTGT
>SMXK01000203.1 GCA_004356265.1 Bacteroidota bacterium | reverse complement strand
TCGGCGGACGTAGACCCATGGCTGAATATTCCATTTTAATCGTCGAAGACGAGCATACCCTGCGTCGCCTACTCGAGTATAAACTCGGGAAACAGTTCAATGTACGTACCGCTGAAAACGGTGTGGAGGCGCTGAAATTGCTAGACGAAGAGCTGCCGGATCTGATTATTTCGGACATCATGATGCCGAAAATGGACGGATTTACGTTGCAGTCTGCCATTCAGGAAAAACAGGAGACACGAGCCATTCCTTTTATATTCCTGACTGCCAAGGCCGACGAAGGAAGCCAGTTAAAAGGGCGGCGCACCGGTGTTGACGATTACATCACCAAACCTTTTGATATTGATCAGTTAATCTCCCGTGTTCAGCGATTGCTGGAACGCACGAAGATTTTCAGGGAACAGCTCGGCGCTCGTATCGGCGAAGACTTTTCCAAAAAACTGATGCCGAAGTCTCTCCCATCGGTCGAGGGCTACCGTACGATATTTTACAATCAACCGCGCGAGCATGGCGGTGGTGACATATTCGATTGGACAGAGAGCTCCCCCGGCACGTATTTCATTACCGTTGGCGATGTAATGGGCAAGGGACTTCAAGCGAAATTTTATGCGTTCAGCTTCCTCGGCTATCTCCGAAGCACGCTGAACACAATGATGCAAACTACTGATTCACCGGCGGAATTACTGACGCGTGTTAACAAAACGTTGATCGACGATCCGCCATTGGAAGACACGTTCGCTTCCCTGCTTGTTATGCGGTGGACGCCTGCGAAAAATGAACTTGTGTACACAAATGCGGGGCACTGCCGCCCAATTATTCTGCGCGATGAGGGCTCTGATGTTGCGGAATATTCAGATATTATTCTGGGACTTGATTACAACGCAGAATTCAAAGATACCGTCATCATTCTCGAACCTGGGTCAGCAGTTGTATCCTATACGGACGGCATTCTGGAGCAGGTAATGAAGAATGGTCAGCAGCTCGGCGAGGAAGGAATCATCGAACATTTGAATGCGGTGCGTGCTTCTGAAGATCCTGTCGAAGACATGCTTCATGACGTGCTTCGACAGTCGAAATCCCCGTCATTTGGAGATGATGTTCTGGTTTTCTGGCTGGAACGTCTGGGTTCAGCTGATCAACCTGTGATCAACAAAGACGCACACGACGCCCGGTCGAGTAACGTGTCTACAGACGCCCAACCGGGAGATCGTAGAACCAGATTACGGAGTCCGCAGCCGGAACGTACAATGCCTCGCTGGTTCTCTCCGTTCAAAGATGCCAAAAGTTCGTAGAGAATAAGAGGACGTTGCTTAAACATCGTCGTACCTGTCAAAAGGTGGTCGTCTCGAGTCTGTCTTATACACTACCGTCGTCAGAAATTCTGGCCTAAAGCCTCGCAAAACGAATCCAGTTCCGATTCTGTGTTATAGGCATGGACGGACACGCGAATTCCTCCGGCCCTGGCGCTGGTCCACACGTTTTTTTCTTTCAACCGCGCTGCGATCGCCGCCGCATCGTCCGTTTCGATGAGTGTAATGCCTGAAATGGAAGAGTCGCCGTGTTGCGCCTCAGTATCAGATGCAATTTTCCAGCCGTCAGCAATCAGTCTATTTCTGAGTCTTTTAGAAAGCTCCAGGATTCTCGCGGAAACCAACGGCACCCCGACTTCCTGAAAAAGCTCTATAGCCTCCCCGAGAGTAAAAATGGACGGAAATGGAGGGTGGCCCATTTCATACCTGACCGCGGAAGCCGTCAGTTCAATTCTGTTGTTCTCAAGCAGGTAAGGCTCGCGAGCACTCCGCCATCCAACCAGGCCCGATCCGTGTTTCCGGTCCCGTACCGATTCATTGACGGCCAGTACAGCATTTCCATATCCCGCTGTAGCCCACTTGTATCCACTGAATATGAGTCCATCGATGTGATCTCTTTCCATTTTGATATCGAAGGCACATATACTCTGAGTCGCGTCCACAATGAATAATATTCCGCGACTCCGGCATAGCCCGCCAATAGTCCCGATATCCGCCCGATATCCGTCTGCGAACTGAACACTCGACAGAACGAGTACGTCCGTGGTCGAGTCGATATATTTATCAAGATGCTCTGCTGATACCGACCCGTCCGGCAGCGCCGGGAAAAACTCGACTTGATGCCCCGCCGCCAACCACGGCGTCGTGCATGATGGAAATTCCCGATCCAGCGCGAGAACATTCAGTGGTCGGTCAAATTGTCGCGCCAGTAAATTAAAGCCGAGAGATGTGTTCTGAATAAATGCCACTCCGTCTGCATCAGTCCCGATAAAACCGGCAATCTGTTGGCGTACCTCGTCCGAGTGTGCTAACCAGACATCCCAATACGTATCGGCGTGACTGACGGCTTCCTTGTAATACCGGATTCCAGCGGCAGCCGCTCGCTTCGACACCGCTCCTCCGCCCGCCGTGTTTAAATACACCCTGTTGTTCAGTGAGGGGAATTGGGCGCGGAAATTTAGCCAGTCTTGTTCGGTTTGCATTGATCAGGCGTCAAAAAGTCGGGGCAATACTGCGGTCCAGCGAGACGTGCGAATCCCGGTACGAAGGTAAGGCCCTCTGCCAGTACCTTTTCCACTGCCCGACGAAACAACTTGTAGATTTATTGATTACCCACAACAGGAAATTATTCATTTGAGGCCGGATTGGGTGGAGATTCTGCCGGTAGGTCAGATTATGTTTAAAAAATCAATTGCCAGCCTGTTTTTAGGCTTTGTTTTGTTATTCAGCGCAGGCTGTAGCGAAAACACGGGCCTCGACGCCGACACCGCAGATGGATCCGGCAGTTTCGAAGACGGCGTTCTGCTCGTGAATGAGGGCGAGACCATTTCGATTGGCGAGTCAGGAATTGAAATCACGTTTGTGGAAGTTGTTGAAGAGAGCCGCTGCCCCGAGGATGTGGTTTGCGTCACAGCCGGGAGGGCCATTATTCGGCTCGACGTCACTTATCCGTCGGGTCAGTTGCCAGGTCTGAAGCTGGAAATTCCCGGACTTGTTGCTACGCCTTTCACAGGTTCAGACAGTTCTGCTATTCCTCCTTTCACGCTGAGACTGATCGAGTTATCACCTTATCCGAATGCATCAGCGCCATCGAATCTCCTATACCGTGCAAGCCTGGAAGTGCTTCACTGAAAACTGACCGGTGCACCCGCATCGTGAAGCGCTGATTCACGACTTTTTCCCCGCCCGTTCGGACCCGATGCATGCTCGGTGGGTATCTTTTCGCCTCCGGTACGCGCCTCCGGTACGCGGCTCCGGTAGGCGGCGCGGTTAATTCCTGGCTGCGTGTACGGAGCTGAATGCCACAAACCAACATTATCATTCTGATTTTTTTCTTTTAACATGTCCATAGAACGTACACTTGCCATCCTGAAGCCGGACTGCGTCCGTAAAAATCTGATCGGCGACGTCATCAGCCGCATTCAAGGTGCCGGTTTCAAAGTCCGCGCACTTAAAATGGTTCAACTGAGTCTGCGTGAGGCAGAAGGGTTCTACGTGGTACACAGCGAACGTCCGTTTTTCGGTGAATTGACAGCCTTTATGTCGAGCGGTCCGTGTGTGCCCATCGTGCTTGAGAAAGAAAATGCTGTCCTGGACTTCAGGGCATTGATCGGCGCCACGAATCCTGCCGAAGCCGACGAAGGAACGATTCGCCAGGCGTATGCAGATTCAGTTGGTGAAAACATTGTTCATGGTTCTGATTCAGTTGAAAATGGTCGCCTCGAGGGCAATTATTTCTTCCCTGAGCATTCGATCGTTAACAACACACCGTGATCCATCAGATCAAAATTGATCGAATGATAACCTGGGTCCGTGCGACCGGTCCATCAAGCTCGATTCTAATCGTTTGTCTCGCCATTGCGCTGAGCGCCTGTAGTGATAGCCCCGACTCTCCTGAAATCGAGCCCAGCTTATCCCGGGAAGCTGTGGTCGTAAAGACCGGTGCTCAGATCATGAGCGAAAACGGGTTTGATCTGTTTTCCGGAAAACGTGTTGGTCTCGTGACAAATCAGACCGCCCTTAACGACGGAGTCCACGTGATTGACTTGTTGAACAACGCTCCGAATGTTGAACTGGTGGCGTTGTTCGGCCCTGAGCATGGCCTGCGAGGAGACGCGGAAGCCGGCGCTGCAGTCGAGGATGGACTGGATGACATGACGGGAATTCCGGTTTACAGTTTATACGGGCAGACCAATGCCCCGGCGCCCGAGATCCTCGCGACGTTGGATATTCTCGTATTCGACATTCAGGATATCGGAGCGAGATTTTATACATACATCGCGACGATGGGTCGATCTATGCAGGCTGCTGCGAGGGCCGGTATTTCGTTCGTAATCCTGGACCGGCCGAATCCTCTCGGCGGAGAGATGATGGATGGTTATGTATTAGACATGGATTTCACTTCCGGAGTAGGCCCCTACCCCATTCCCATCCAACACGGTTTGACCGTGGGTGAACTGGCGAAGATGATAAAAGGCGAAGGTTATCTCGAAGATCTGGAGGATCTCAGTCTCACGGTTATTAACATGGAGGGCTGGACACGCGACATGATGTGGCCCGACACGGGGCTGGATTGGATTCCAACGAGCCCGAATATTCCGACTTTCGAAACCGCGTTGGTTTATCTGGGCACGTGTTTCTTCGAGGCCGTTTCGGCATCAGAAGGTCGTGGTACATCCGCTCCGTTTTTGACCGTCGGGGCGCCGTGGCTGGATGCAGTCGCCGCCGTTGCCTCCCTCACCGAAATGAATTTGTCGGGTGTTCAATTCGAAGCCGGTCTCACAACACCACATTCTATAGCCGGGGTCGCCAACAATCCAAGTTTTGATGGCGAAGAGATTGCTGTTATCAAGATAGCGGTTCATAACATCCGGCAATTTCGACCACTTGCGACAGGACTGGAAGTACTGAAAGTCGTAATGGATCTTGCCCCGGACTCAGTGCGTGAGAATCTCGTCAACAAGAGATGGATGGGACTTCTAAGCGGTGGTGATCGTTTGGCGAACGGACTGGCCAGCGGGATGTCTATCTCTGCAATAGCCGAATCGTGGGAAGTAGAGGTAAATCAGTTCCGCTCAGCGACAAAACCTTATCTGCTTTACGACTGAGCCTCGGGCTCTGGTTCTTTTTCACGATAGAAAATCGCGTACATCACTTCAAGGTATCCGCCGAGAATAAGGAGCGGGGCTACATATAACGAGATGAATCCATCAACCTCATTCTCCAGGCGCATGATCACATAACCAACGATAACGAGACCGAGCCCAAGCAGCAACAGCAAATAATTCTTTCGGACGAAAACCATCTTGGTAGATTTTCGCTTTTGCCCACGACGTCGTTTTCGCGGTTCTATTGCTTTTTTAGCGGCTGCCATCGTTAAAAGAGATCAGTTTTGAAGCTCGATAAAGCCGAACACCACGTGAAGTTTGAGGTTCCATATCGCTTCAATCCACGTCGCTCCAATCCGTGTTAGTTTGATTCGTAATTTGCGGGCCGAATAAAACTGCAGTTCATCTCATGCCCATCGTAGTTCGTCATCTTCTGATAGGAATAGCAGTACTTGCTTTACAGTGGCTGATTCTTGGTCGACTGCGGCTCTGGGGCGCCTACCCTGATGTGGTACTTCTGTATATTGCATACACCGCCATTCGGTACGGCAGGCAAGCTGGCGCCATTACCGGATTCGGATTCGGATTCCTCATGGACGCGATCTACGATACATGGGGGTTGCACATGTTCGTTAAAACGCTGGTAGGCTTCATGTTGGGAATGCTACCATCGTCCGAACGAGACAACCTGGCTATCCAACCACGGCAAGCGTTTGTGGGCGGACTTGTGATTGCTCTCGTTCACAACGGCATTTTCGTTACCCTTCTGGCATTGCAGTCCGGAGCCAGAAACTCGTTCCTTGTTACCGGACTCTGGTTGGGATCTGCGTTATACACCGCAGTGGTAGCAACACTTTTCAGGATATTCAGCCAGCGATAGGTCCTCTGAGTACCCGCTGCGCCTTTAGCGCATACGCTCAGCCGCGATAAGAATGTCTGACAGAATTCCGGACGCAGTTAACGCGGGGCCGCCGCCCGCACCCCTGATAACCATCGGCCACTCCTGATATCGATCCGACGTAATGACGATCATGTTTTCTGAACCCGTTAACGTTGCAAAGGGCGAATCTTCGCTGATCTGTATCGCCCGCACTTCGGCGCGGCCGGGATTCCCACGGCCTTCTTCCCGGTCCCAGGAAGCAACTATTTGAAGGGGACCTCGCGCCATTTTTTCTGCCCAGCCATCGTCCAGGCCAGGTAACGCGTCCATGAACTCGTCAATGGAAACGTCTGCGAGATCCAGCGGCACAAGTGAGTGAACGGTAATCGCGTCCTGCTCGATTGGAACGCCTGCCTCCCTAACAAGCGTCAACAATTTTCGCGCAACATCTTTCCCGCTCAGGTCCTCCCGTGGATCGGGTTCCGTCTTGCCTAATTGCCGGGCTTCGGTCACGGCCGCCGAAAACGAGCTTCCCTCCCGCATCTTGCTGAAAATAAATGCCAGGCTCCCAGACAACACACCTTCTATCCGGTTCACGGTATCCCCCGTCCGGACAAGATCATTGATCGTGCGGATGACCGGCAAGGCCCCGCCTGCTGTGGTCTCGTACAAAAACGGGACATCGTTCCGGCGACTCGCATCTCGAAGCTCGTGGTAATAATCCAGCGAACCTGTATTCGCCTTTTTATTCGGCGTAACAATACCGATTCGCTTATTTAGAAATTCCACATACAGATCTGATATCTCTTCAGACGCCGAGGCATCGATCACCAGGAGCCGTTCGACGTGACTATCGCCGAGTAATTCAACAAGCTCATCCGGCTGATAGGCGTTTCCTTTTTCGGCCAGTAATTCTGTTGCGCGGCCGTACTCCACTCCAGACGGATCCCAATACATTGATCTTGAATTCGCAAGCCCAACCAGCCGAAGGTTTATGTGGTGTTTTTCGCGGAGATTTTCCGATTGCGCTTCCAGCAACTCGAGCAATTTCTTACCCACACCACCGGGGCCTATCAAAAACAGATGTAATCGTTCATACCCGCGCGCAAAAGCCTCGTGCAACGCCCGAACCGCCCTCTTGGTATCTTCTGCTCCAATAACCGCACTAATGTTCGTTTCTGCGGCTCCCTGAGCGATGGCCAATACATTAATGTTTGCCCGACCAAGCGTCGAAAACATCCGTCCCGCCAAGCCCGGCTGCTCACGCATATAATCGCCCACTACCGACACAACAGTGACATTTTCGATCGCGTATATCCGGTTGATATCACGCCGCATTAGTTCGATTTCAAACGTGCGCCGAAGTACAACAAGTGCGCGTTCTACGTCGTCAGTTCTGATTCCAGTGCAAATGCTTTGTTCGCTTGACGCCTGTGAGATGACCAGGACGTTAATCGACTTGTCGGCAAGCGCCGAGAATAACCGTCCCGCAACGCCCGGAATACCTATCATTCCAGTCCCTTCAATCATTATTAAGGCTACACCGCTGACCGATGTCACAGCTTTCACGTGTCCTTCCGTTTCGGGAGACGTGGATTCGACAAGCGTCCTGGGCGCGTCCGGACTCATCGAACTGGCAATCTGCAAAGGAATGGCCAGGTCGCGCATGGGACGCATGGTCCTGGGGTGCAACACGCTTGCACCGAAATAGGCCATTTCCGACGCTTCCCGATAACTCAGGTTGGGTAGCGTGAATGCGGTGGGAACGAGACGAGGGTCTGCCGACAACACGCCAGCTACATCAGTCCAGATA
>SMXK01000202.1 GCA_004356265.1 Bacteroidota bacterium | reverse complement strand
GCAAAATTCGATTTGGGGATCGATGGGCCTGTAACGATCGACCTGTTAACCGACGCGAAGATGTCATTTCGGAGTATTAAAAACAGCCTTTCTGACATGACAGAGATCGTTCTGGAGAGATCTTCTACTTCTTGAAGGAGGCCGAGTAAGTTGCAGTATTACCTTTCTGATCCGTGACTTTTAACGTGACGGTGTGGGTCCCGAACTCAAGGCTTCCGTCAAACGTATGTTTCAGGAGCGAATATTTGGCATCGTATTCGAACAATACCCAATTCCCGTCAATTTCTCCTCGGAAATTCCTGATTCCGGAAAGGTCATCTCTAATTTGAAATCGAATATTCGACTGTCTCACAAGGTTTTTCCCTTCCGAGATATTCAACGCCTTGATTCGGGGAGCTTCGTCATCGATCGCGATCACAAAATCCCCGAAAGTTCTGACCCTGGAAGTAATAAAACCGTTTTCGAACGTCCCGCCTTGTGAGGACAGGTTACTCCCTCGGACCGTCGCGATTATTGCTTTGTCAAGCAGGTTTTCAGGAACCCGATCTGCCCTGATCGCGATACGGAAACGACGATGCACCGGGGTGGACCTCGAAAGCACTTCATGGACGTCTGAAAAGGTGTCCGATGGTGCTTTCTTCGAGACAAAATATTCCAATTTCGTGTTTTCGTATACCGTCCCCGAATCCATCGAAATCTTGAGGTCGTCTGTTTCGAAATTGAACGGAGCGTCATGCACAATGAAAAGACCATTTTCTGAATCAACGTGTACCGGAGAAGACACTTCCTCTGTAGACTGAATGGCCGAGATCCCAAATTCAAAAACGGTTTCATTTCCACTGGCGTCAAGAAGGTCATAACGCATATCATAGGTCTCGCCGGGGCCTACATTCAACAACCCATCGCCCTCCATGTCATATATCGGTAACTTATTGCCCGGGAGCACATAACTCCTTTGTACCCATCTTCGCCTGGCAACCCAGTCGGCATAGTCCACGTGCGCATTGATGTACCGTGTGTCATCGAATGAAAACGTGGCAAGGCGAGAGGAGAACAGCTGTTTTTCATTCGCGGACAGTTTGATATCGAACGTACCAAGACGATTTGTAGACCCGTCATGGTAGTCATTCGTCTGAATTCCGAATCCTATGCGGCCTTGGGCTTCAAGGAGATCCACACGGGAAAATTTTACTTTTCCGTTTTCGCGCTTCATATCCAGAGTAATCGATTCACCGCCGGTAATCACTCTCCAGCCCCCGGTACGAGTATCGTGCACACGAATCTTGCTTCCCGAATCGATCGCATACAGTTTTGTTCTGATAATCCGGGGAGGCCTCGAGTCCTCGATCTCAAACTCAAACAATTGCGGGTTCACCGGCCACCCATTCTTTTCATTCCTTATTTCGAAATGCAAATGAGGCCCGGAAGAGCCGCCAGAATTTCCAGAAAACGCGATGATGTCTCCCTTCGTCAAAGGGAATTGATTTCGTGACGGAAACAGATTTTGAGTGAAAGACTCTCGCTGATACTGACGCTCTTTAACGTACGCAGCGATTTCCTCCGAAAACCGATCCAAGTGAGCATAGACAGTAACATATCCGTTGGGATGGGTCACATATAACGCGTTGCCAAATCCACCCGGTGACACTCCGATCCTCGAAATCCAACCGTCTGCCGCCGAATACACTCTGTATCCCGTCTGTCCATTTGTTTTTATGTCCAATCCAGAATGAAAGTGATTGGACCGCAATTCAGCGAAGCTGCCTGCAAGAATAATCGGGATTCCTATCGGAGAGCGGAAATATCCCGTAGGGTACGGTGACAGCGATACACTCGCGAGTAAGAGAATTGCCAGAGTCGGTACGGTCAACAACCTGAACTGGTCGAGAACCACGTTAATTTTTGAAAACATTTCCGATACCAGACGCTTCTGAGAGGACATCTTTCTTATCTTAACGCCTATAGAAAAGTATTTGGCGTAGCTCTATGAAAAATAGTAATTTACTTACAATAATCCTGCTCATTCTCGGGGTATTTATCTCCGGGGTAATTTTGCGGGAATTGCGGGTTGTATTGCTGCCATTCACTATTGCGCTGCTCCTCTCGATCATCTTCAAACCGTTTGTTATGAAGCTGAAAAGTAAGCGCCTCCCGATGGCCCTTTCGTTGTTCGGCGTGTTACTGTTCTCCTTCTTCGTGATGTTTCTGGTAGGTTGGATCGTGTTTTCCAGCATTCAAACATTCGTCGGGGCGTTACCCGGATACGAAGCAAGGTTTTCCATGGCCATTCTGGATTTCCAGGCCGATATACTTCTCTTGGCCGAAAGATTCGATCTGCCTGTTTCCGACTTCCGTTGGACAAACGCAATCCAGTTGTCCTCGGTGACGTCTGTGTTAACAAGTGGGCTTGGCTCCTTTATCAGTTTTGTGAGCTCAGCTTTTTTGATCGTGTTGTTTATGCTTTTTATTCTCGCTGGAAGCGGTGATCTGCAGAACAAAATCCGCCTGGCATTTCCAGAAACACAGGCCTTGCGGATCGCGATAATCGTCGACACAGTCGACACACGAGTACGGCAATATCTGGTGACCAAAACCCTGATCAGCCTTGGAACGGGGCTTCTGACATTTCTGGTTCTACTCGCTCTCGGTGTAGATTTTCCACTGATATGGGCAGTCGTAGCGTTCGTCTTGAACTATATACCCAGTATCGGATCGATCATAGCCGTCCTGTTTCCATTCACGCTGAGCTTGCTCCAGTTTGATTCCCTCGGCGTGCCTTTTATGGTTATCCTTTTTCTTGGCGTGACTCAAATGTTGATGGGCAACGTGATAGAGCCTAGAATTATGGCCTTCCGCTTAAATTTGAGCCCTTTATTGATTCTGGTTTCACTGATTTTCTGGGGCTGGTTGTGGGGGCTCCTCGGTATGATGCTTGCAGTCCCACTAACGGCAACGCTCAAAATAATCATCGAAAACCTGCAGGCGTTAAAACCATTGGCTATCCTGATGAGCGGCACAGTCGACGAAAAAACGAACCTGACTGACTCTTAAGTTATCTTGCGACCGGCCGTATAAACGGAGTCGATCGATCGGTTTGAGCCCGAAAGCAGGTGTGCGTTCAACATCTCGTCCGCAGTTTTGCCTGCCAGCAACTCGGCACTTGCATTTAATACTACCAGGTCTGCCGGAGAACCAGCGGTCATAAACGTGCCGGAATGACCTGACACAGAAAGTCCTCCTGAAACCGCATTCTGATACCGAATCGTCGCAACGCCCAGGTCTGAGATTGCACCGTCAACATTTCGGAGACGCATCGAGCTTCTCTGCATCGATTCGAGGCATCGAATTTCCTCTCCGGGAGAAACAGAAACATTACTGTCTGATCCGAGACCGTATTTCCCGCCCGCACAGACAAATTTTCTCAAGGGGAATACACCATCTCCAAGGTCAGATTCCGTAGTAGGACAGAGCCCGACAACTGCGCCACTCGCAGAAACACGTTTAATTTCGAAATCCTCGATATGTGTCGCGTGGATGAGGCACCATGTGGAATCTACTTCAGCCGAGCTGAGGAGATATTCTACCGGCCTGGCACCATACGTTTGTAGACATTCTTTCACCTCAGGCAACTGTTCCGCTACATGAATGTGAATGGGTGAGCCCCGGCCTGCGTCATTTCGGTGCGCGATAAGATCCTCCATTCCGTCTTTCGAAACCGCCCTCAGAGAATGGGGTGCATAACCAAGAGTCACCGTTGAGTTTCCAGCGAGATGGGAGTTAAGGCGATCCATCATTGTCAGAAACTGCGGAACCGATTTACCAAACCGAAGCTGTCCCCCCGTTAACTCTCGCTGATCAAATCCCCCATATGTATACAGGACGGGGAGAAGGCAGAGCCGGATACCAGCAGATTCAGCAGCTTCAATCAACGCTATAGACATGGCGGCCGGATCGCTGTACGGCTTGCCCGAGACTTCATTATGGATGTAATGAAACTCACAAACGCTGGTGTAACCGTGCTCAACCATCTCACGATACAGGGCCTCCGCCTGTACCCGATATGTATCAGGGTTCAATCGGATGACAAAATCGTACATGGCTTTGCGCCACGACCAAAAATCGTCGTCAGGGTCAGAAAAAACCTGAGTTCGGCCCACCATGCCTCGCTGAAACGCGTGCGAGTGTATATTTACCATTCCCGGAATGACCGGGCCCGCCGCAACAGGGAGATCAGGATCTGCATAACCGGGACGGACTGATTTAATACTGCCGTCGGTATCAAAATATATGGACATGTCCCGAAGCCAACCGTCAGGAGTCAGCGCCGAGTCTGCATAGATGCCGGATGATATGCTACTCGGTCTCATCGAGCAGGCGACCGATCAGATCCAAATCGGAAACGCCGTCAGCTTCTGCACTGAAGTTCAGGATAATTCTATGGCGAAGTACAGGAATTGCCATGTGATCGACATCTTCGATGTTTGGAGTCAAGCGTCCGTTCAAGGCTGCCTGGGCTTTCGCACCAAGGATCAGATACTGCGAGGCACGCGGCCCGGCACCGTAGTTGAGATAATTATTAATGTACTCCGGAGTGTCCTGACCATCCGGACGTGTTTTCCAGACGAGGCGTACAGCATGCTCAATCACATTGTCTGCCACGGGCATTTGACGAATAAGCAGCTGAAAATCGATCAAGTCCTGGGCGCTCATGGCGTGTTCAACCTGAGGTGATTGAGCGCTTGTAGTTGATCGAACAATTTCAACCTCCTGATCAAACGTGGGGTAGTCCAGCCAAAGATTCAGCATAAATCTGTCAAGCTGAGCCTCTGGAAGGGGGTATGTACCTTCCTGTTCTATCGGGTTTTGGGTTGCTAGAACGAAAAATGGATCCGGCAGATCAAACGTCTCGCCGGATACTGTCACACGATGCTCTTGCATCGCTTCAAGTAGTGCAGCCTGTGTTTTGGGCGGGGTACGATTGATTTCGTCAGCAAGAATGACGTTGGCGAATACAGGGCCTTTTACGAATTTGAAAACGCGTCGCCCGGTTGCGACATCTTCTTCAATGATTTCCGTTCCGGTAATATCACTCGGCATGAGATCAG
>SMXK01000201.1 GCA_004356265.1 Bacteroidota bacterium | reverse complement strand
CTGAAAATGGCGGCTCAGGGCACATTGCGGGCATCGAGAGCTATTCCTAAGGTTGTCCGCTATACCCCCGAAAGCAGACGAAATCGACGCTCCTGGCGTTGGTTAGGGTTGCCCGCTTTCGGCCAGGAGCAGACGAATCGCTCACCTTTTGCTGAGCTATTTTTTCTCCGGGAACCAGGGAGTCAGGTGTTCGAATCACCTATCTGGCGGCGGCTCGTGATCTCGAGCTCTCGAGTGTTACTGCAGCACTTCGACCAAAGGCGCCCCTACAGAACCCGACGGCAGTTTCGCGCCAATAAGTAGAGACAGTGTTGGTGCAACGTCGACAGTTTGCACAGATCGAACCACACGTTGCGCACGCATTCCGGCACCCGCAAAAATCAGTGGCACATAGGTGTCGTAGCGCCACGGAGATCCGTGACTCGATACAACTGTCAGGCCGTCGAAGTCGTTAATGAATCGGTTTGGCTCGAACACCAGAAAGATATCGCCAGAGCGTGCCGGGCTGAAGTTTCGTAACACAGACTGCATGATCGGAAAATCCGGCGTTCTTCCTTCTCGCAGTGCACTGCTTGAGACAGCAAGTGCGACGCCATCGAATTGCATGATCACATCAGCTACCGCGCGTTCCACATCGGCTTGATCGAGACCTCGTTGCTTGATCAAGTCACGGTCCAAGTAGAGATAGGGGTGGAAATAGGTCGTAATCAGTTCTTCGCCAATCCCGAACTGCGATTTGAGCGACTCGATCGCCGGGGTTCTATCGAAGCTCTCCGGATCGATATAAGTCGCTTCGAATCCCAGCTCAGTGAGGTATCCCGGCGCTTCTGGCACGCCATGATCGGCTGATAAAACGATCAATGTGTTCTCAAGCCCTACGCGATCGTCAATGAACTCAAAAAGGTCGGCCAGAGTGCGGTCAAGGTGGAGCAGATTATCTTCGCTTTCCAGACTCGAAGGACCGAAAATATGGCCTACGTAGTCGGTGGATGAAAAGCTGATCGCGAGATAATCAGGAACTTCGTCTGCTCCGAGCCGTTCGTTTTCGATCAGGGTTTTAGCGAAGTCCAATGTCAACTCGTCTCCGGCCGGACTGATCGTCAGCAACGTCATATAGTACGTGTCTTCGACCTCACCGAAGTTGTGCGGGAAAGTGCGTCCAAATCCAGGGAGTGCCGTTTCGTAGGGCCGATCATCTGCGTTGCCGAACAAATAGGTGGAGGCCTCGTTGAGTAATTCCCAGGCACGTCCCGCGTAGTTCTCTGCCGGATTCTCGCCGTTCCAGTCGCTTACCCATTCAGGATATCGTTCGTAATAGAACCGGCTGGTAACAAACTCGCCACTTTGCTTCGAAAACCAGAATGCCTTGCCGGTGTGTCCAGCCATCGCGATTGCGCCGCGGTCCTTGACCGAGACGCCGAAGACTTTTGATTCTCCACCGTAGAACAATTTCAATTCGTCACTGAATGTGGACACCTGGATGGCAGCCGGCGAACGTCCGTCCGAGCGTGCAGCCCTTTGAGTCGGATCGATCTCGGTCGCCTGATCGATACCGGCACCTTCGGTCAGGATCGGGTAACGTGCATCCTCGACGTTATAGGTCAGCACACCGCTGGCCTGGTCCAGCCAGACGTTAGCGACCATCCCATGAGCCGAAGGATCGGCGCCGGTTGCAAGGGTCGTGTGTCCGACAATGGTTTCTGTGTTGGCGTGGCGATGCTGGGCATTGAGGTAGACACTGCCCTCCTCAATCAGATAGCGGAAGCCACCCTCCCCGAAGCGATTCTCGTATCGCCAGATCAGATCGCCGCGCAGTTGATCAACGGTAATCTGGAGAATCAGCCTAGGTGGAGTTTGACGAACCGAAGTTGCAGTGCTCTGAGCGAGTGAAACCGTCGTGAGGCAAGACAGCGCGCTGACCGCAATGCATGCACGGAAATGGTGTCTTGTAGGGAATGGCATGTCGGCCTCCGCTGAAAGTTAGCCACGCCGATCTTGGTCGGCGTGGCTACTCTGGGTGATTATCGGATAGATCGAAACATCACTGGCTTCCGCCGCTTTTCAGGAGCTTTTCCATCACCTGGTCAAGACTGAACGAGGCCGCCTCCATGCGCGGCGGATAGTCTGCAAAGGTTTGCAGGAAATTACTGACGTATGCCTGAGCAGGCACCATTAAATAGGCGCGATCGATGACCCAGTCCCAATACGTGTTCGAGGTTTGCATTCCTCGCTCGTACGGGTCGCGGCGAAGGTTAATAATGAGCGGAAAACGCAATTCAATGAATGGTGCTTGCCAAATCTCCAAGGTCTCCTCGACCTTTTGCTCCATAAAGATCAGCTTCCAATCGTCGTAGCGCAGTGCCGTTAGATCACCGTCATCCGAGAAGTAGAAAACCTCATGGCGTGCCGATTCTTCTGTTTCACCCGTTAGAAGCGGCAATTGGTTATACCCATCAAGGTGAACTTGGTAGGTCTTGCCGTCGGCCTCATAGCCAGTGAGGAGTTTTTCCTTCACGTTGGGCTCGCCGGCCATTGCGGCAAAGGTCGGCATCCAATCCATGTGATGGAAAATCCCGTTGGTGCTCGATCCGGCTTCTATGTGCCCCGGCCATCGAACAAAAGCGGGTACTCGCATGGCGCCTTCCCAGTTGGTGTTCTTTTCGCTACGAAAGGGCGTCATTCCTGCGTCCGGCCAGGTATTCATATGCACACCGTTGTCGGTGCTATACATGACGAAGGTGTCGTCGGCGATGCCAAGTTCATCGAGCAGGTCCAGGAATAGGCCAATGTGCATATCGTGCTCGACCATGCCGTCGGAGTATTCATCCTGACCGGAAATGCCGCGCAGTTCCTCTTTGACGTGAGTGCGGAAATGCATCCGAGTACCGTTCCACCAGACGAACCAGGGAGTACCTTCATCGTTCGCATCGCGAATGAACTGTAGCGCGGCCTCGGCCGTTTCATCGTCCACCGTCTCCATTCGCTCTTTGTCGAGCGGCCCGGTGTCCTCGACACGCTGGGTACCGTCCCCATTGGCCCAGGAGTGAATAACACCGCGCGGCCCAAAGGCTTCGCGAAACGTTCGGCCGTCGGCCAAGATCGCGTCGCCCGGGTAGTCCTCGTTCTCGGGCTCTTCTTCGGCATTGAGGTGGTACAGGTTGCCGAAGAACTCGTCGAAACCGTGCATCGTCGGCAGGTGCTCATCACGATCACCGAGATGATTCTTGCCGAACTGCCCGGTCGTATAGCCCTGCTCTTTGAGGAGGCGTGCTATGGTCGGGTCGTCCGAGTGGCTCCCGTTCTCGGCACCGGGGAGGCCCACTTTACTCAGACCGGTGCGAAATACGCTCTGGCCAAGAATGAATGCTGCCCGACCCGCTGTGCAGGATTGCTCGGCGTAGTAGTCGGTAAAGCGCATGCCTTCGTGTGCGATGCGGTCAATGTTCGGCGTCCGGTAACCCATCAGCCCGTGCGTATTGGCACTGATGTTCGTATTGCCGACGTCATCGCCCCAGACGACCAGTATGTTGGGCTTGTCCTGTGCAACCACAGGGCCTGCAATTAAGATCACGATCGCAACAGTAAGGAGATCCCTAAGCGTCATAAGATAATTTCCCTTTATTTGATCCTCACTGGCAGGTGACGCCTGCGTCAGCCTCGTGGGGAGGTTTAATCATCTTCTGCTGTTACAACCCCGTCTATAGGACGAAAGCCCAATGCATAACCAATTTGACATTTGGTAACGTTTTTTGGTGACCGGCCCAGAGAGGGGCGCTGAAAAGGATAATGACCCCTCTTGCTTAGCAGCCTTAACAACCCCAGGGGCCGGTCACTTGATTTGAATTCGACAACTTTTAACGACCACAAGAAAAACCCGGTTACCGGGTTCTCCTTACACCTTACAAGCCGCCGAATAAATAAACTTAGATATTTATATAATACGGGCTGCAGAGCGCTGTCTGCGGAGCGGGTTGCAGACGTTCTCGATGCGATGCGTGAACGCGTCGACCGGGGATCGTTGCACTGGCTAGCGTACTGGACTTGCCCTGAATCAAAGTCGATCTCTACTCGAATTTACTTTAGAAAACACGTGTAAGTGTGAACGCAAGTGAATCCAAAAATGGCGGCTTTGGGCACATAGCGGGCATGGCGTTGTGCACTGCAGCAGTCCGCTATACCCCCCAAAGCGGACGACCGGCACCTAACCCTGCTGGATGGACGAAGAAGAACGCCAGTTTATTGAAAGCCTGACTCTCCGAATCTGGAAAGCTCGCGCGGAGGGCGCAATCATCGGTGCGGCCTTTGTTCTGGGGATCGGGTTTCTGCTTTACCTGGTAGCTGATGCAGGCCCGCTCAATCCGATGAGCGTGTTCTTGTATTCAGCAATGCTGGTGATGGTCTATCTGATGTGGCAGCGGGTGTTCAGGAAGCCATAGGCTAAAATGGGACGATGATCGACCGTTGCCGGACCCTCATTTCAGCCGAACCTCGTTTACAAGATCCCAGACTTTCTGGGCGTCTTCCTCATTCCTTATCTGTATCGTAACTTCCCCTCGGGGATTTTCACTTACCGCCTCAGTCCCAAACTCTAACTCTGCCAGTTCTTTGTTTCCCGGTTTGGGATGGCGCAGGTAAAACAAGTGGTACTCTTTCCTCTCCCCTGAATTGACGATGAAAGCGAACGGATTTGTCTTTTTGCCAGCATACTGATATTTGACCGCGCGCTTCGGACTGGGACCGGTCTCCGATACATCAAAACCAGAATCCAATTCGCCATTTCCCAATAGAAAGCCATAAGCGTCGCGCAGGTCTTTTGTCAGGATGTGGTCTTTGTGGATGCCCATTTTGGTCTCGCAACAACTAATGTGGAAATACAATAACCACAATATGGAAATATATCAACCATAATGTAGACGTTGATAGGCTGTTGGACTCTAACGCTTTCTGATTTACGTTATGCAGGAAATCGTTCATACGGAGGAGGGCATTGTGCGGTTTCTTGCTATTGGATTACTGCTCCTGGCAGCGGGTGTTTAGGAAGCCAGTCCATCGGCTATCAGCGGGTCGCGAAGGTAAGGCAACCCAGACAGGAGCGGCAAGCGGATTAACCATTCCTTAGACCGCAGAATGCGTCCCCAGTGTGTCCCCAAGCACCTCAATTCTGGAAGTCAGTATCAAATACCAGCAGGAATGGTAGCTACGGTTGGACTTGAACCAACGACCCCAGCATTATGAATGCTGTGCCCGAACGTCCTCACGGCGGCTTTCCAATGTCACTATCCAGGGTTTAACTGAGATAGAAGCCCGATACTACGATGGTGGGATAAACGGTGGGTTAATATCGACATTCTTAGTCAATAGTTCTATAAATCAATAAGATAGATGAATACATTGGCGGTGGACGCAGTCTAGAGCTAACCCCGCTCCGAGGATTTCCCTGTTTAACAGGGAAAAAACAGGGAATTTTCGTCATTTTGGCCTCAATCGCGCGTTTTGGGTGTTTTTTTCATCACGTTTTCAACGAGTTGCACACTATTTCCCTAAAACCAAGAGCAGGGAAATAAAAACACGTATCAGGGAATTTCATTTCCCTGTTCCGTCTTCAAAGAGCAACTCTTCCTCTTCGATCGTAGCTATGATCGGTGCCTGCTCAACCAATTAATTCGCCACACACGCGCTAATTTGAGCGTACCTGTCGAGGTGCCGTACGCCGACGTGACGTGCTCCGAAGCGGACGCTCACTACGAACAAACGAAGGGCCGGAAAGTGCCCGAAGGAGGAGCCATTCGCTGATGACCTTCCCTAAATTCATTGCGGGCGGAGTCATGAGTTGGGAGGCGATTGGGTGGCTATGTGTGGGT
>SMXK01000200.1 GCA_004356265.1 Bacteroidota bacterium | reverse complement strand
GCCCCCGAGATCCACGTTACCGTCCACAAACCATACAACGGGGTGCTCACGTGAGCCAATGACTTCATTGCCGACAAAAGCTTGATCGCCGCCCGGTATAATTTTTCCACCATTCATACCAGCCTCCGCGTACAAATAGATATGGTTGTAAAGAGTTTCCAGATTAAAAGGAGGTTCGCCATAATGGATGGAATGTGTCTCGGTCCCGATGCCTGTTTCATCAATAAGGCCGGTGATTTGGGAACCGTCAATAGCATCTTTCAGCCTTTCTGCAGTTAGTTCTATCGTGGCGTGAATTCCGAATGTAGCCGGATTATCGGTTGACCCGATAACTCCAGGGGGATTCGTATCCAGTCCAGTAATATGAAACTTACTTCCGGCGGTTTTGATTTCACCAATTACGCCGTCAATAGTGACCGCGGCCAGCATACCGCTTCCGCTCTTGATAACCGTACCGGTGATAGAATGTTGTGCATCACCGACATAGGCGACCGCAGTGAGAGAGACTTCGCTGCCAGAGTTGCCGATAGCTGAGAAGCTGAGTGTGGCATCGTGGTACTGCAGAGACGAATTCTCGATGCGGAATCCGTCAAAATCTGCAAGTGTTTTGCCTCGAAGAATGTTGAAGAACGATGCGGCCGCTTCACGAGCAAGAACCTTTTGTTCGTATTGAACCTGGGCTTTTTCTGTCTCTAATTCCGTTCTGAATCGCGTGGTAGACACGCTGATCATGACCATCGTAGATGCGACGACCATGAGCAATGCTGCTTTTCCCATAACTGGATTCCCGTATTTATTGTCCTGGTGGTGATTTCGGGAGGGGTGGCAGGGCGCCGAACGTGTGGTCACGGTAATACCCTACAGCGTTTTGTATCGACCGCTCGACACTACGATTTAAGAATCTTAGCACTCAATTTTCTAAAGCGCTTATATTCAGAAAACCCAGATATTGAGTAGCCGGACGTGCCAACGCATATCGGCGGCTCCTATTTTTCATACAGCATCACTGCATAGTCGAAATGAAACGCATCGTTCAGCTGCCCTTTATTGTCCTTTTCCTGCTTTTCAGCTCTGTTACACAAGCGAATAAACCGGACGCGAATTTCAATAGCGAAGAAATCGGTCGCCTCAGGGCCGCCTACGGAGCGGCTGTCGCGTTCGCGGGTGAGGATATCATCATTTCCGAAAACTCCGGATTTACGATGCCGGGCATGGTACACGTAATTCGAAAGAGTGCCGATGGGAGTTGGAATGAAGTGCAGACGTTGCAAGTAGATAATGCATTACCTGGCGATGGATTTGGGAGTGCTGTCGCGGCCGATGGGAATACACTTTTCATCGCGCGGTATTCTGAAAGTGCTAGCGAGGGTGAAGTATTTGTCTTTGAACGACGCGATAACGGTGAGTGGGTACAGACGCAAAAGATTGAGCTCAATGGGAGTGCTCCCGGAGACAAGTTTGGAATGGCGATGATCGTGTCTGGCCGGCATGCTGTTATATCAGCGCCGGGTCAGAACGGCGGAATGGGGGGTGTTCATACATTTATGTACGACGGCAATGACTGGTCACTGTTGGACTCGATTGCCCCGGGTGTTCTCACAGAAAATGCCGGCTTTGGGACCGCGTTGTCGTGGTCAGATGGCTTGTTAGTTATTGGAGCTCCCGAAAACCGTGAAGGAAAGGGGAACGTGTTCATTTTTCGCACCGCGAACGGCGGGCATTCCTGGATTCAAACGGGTGATCCTATTGCACCGGCGACGGAAGATTCGCGCGAGTTTGGATCAGTGTTATTGACCGATGGGCAGCAGATCTTCGTTGGGCAACCGCTTGCTGACCAACTCAACGGACAGGTCCAGGTGTTCGAGGCTGACAATGGTTCATGGTCTGAAATTTCACGACTCGGAATTCCGCCAATTGAAGGTGTGCAGCACAAATTTGGTACGTCTCTGGTTATGGATGATTCTCACCTTTGGATTTCTGTGCCTGGTGCATATGAAGAGTCTGGCGGAGTTTTTGTTTACGCCTCGTCCGATGGAGGGTACAAACATGTCGAGACGATCGAATATGCTGAAGCGCAGCAACCTCGAGGCCGAGCGTCGGTGCTGGCGGTAAACGGCAGCGTTGCCATCATCGGTGTCCGTAATCGGGATTACGGAGAAGGAATCGTTCACATCATTGAACGCGACGGAGCGTTGTGGAAACACACGAGAGAAATTTATCGTGATCTGGGTTCCTACACCCGCGTGGTTGGCGGGCAAGTTGATTGCGAAGATGGAACGGCGTCTGAGTGGAGTTGCGAAGGGATTGATCTGATTGCGTTCATTCCGAATACGGAACTGGGATCAGCACGCGGGTCGCGGTTTAACGACGTATGGGGTTGGACGGACCCGGAAACAGGCAAGGAATACGGCATCCTGGGACACATGGAAGGAGCCATTTTCGTAGATCTTTCGGATCCATTTAATCCAATTGTTCTGGGCGAACTACCTCGTACCAAAGGATCGCCAGGAAGTACCCACCGGGATATCAAAACCTACAAAAATCACGCATTTATTGTAGCGGACGGAGCACAAGAACACGGAATGCAGGTATTCGACCTGACTCTCTTGCGAAATGTATCGAATCCGCCCGTGGTGTTCGAACCCACCGCTATGTATACCGAAATCGCCAGCTCACATAATATTGTAATTAACGAGGAGACAGGATTTGCGTACGCAGTCGGCAGCCGTTCTGGCGGAACCACATGTGGCGGCGCTCTTCATATGATCGACATTCGAGATCCCCTGAATCCGAAATTTGCCGGCTGTTTCCGGGATACGAATACGGGAACCGGCGGATCGGGTGCCACCCACGATGCCCAGTGCATAATCTACAATGGTCCAGACCGAGAACATGCCGGTAAAGAAATTTGCGTCGGGTACAACGGTACCGCCGTCAGCATCGCAGACGTATCCGATAAAAACAATCCAATACCAATTAGTGTCGGAACGTACCCGAATTCCGCATATGTGCATCAGGGATGGTTTACGGACGA
This sequence comes from Bacteroidota bacterium, assembly GCA_004356265.1. Classification (GTDB taxonomy): domain Bacteria; phylum Bacteroidota; class Rhodothermia; order Rhodothermales; family UBA10348; genus N075bin62. The sequence continues at coordinate 5,561 of SMXK01000200.1, read as the reverse complement.
TCATCGGTTCTTCTATCAAAACGATGAAGCGGACGAGTTAAGTGGAGCCGTTTCAAAGACGCGTACGCTGATATGGGATGTGTCGGATCTGGATGATCCGATCATGATCGCAGAATTTTTCGGCCAGGAGAATTCAACGGATCACAACCTGTATATAAAGGGGGACCTGATGTATCAGACCAATAACGCAAGCGGACTGCGCATTATCGATATCAAAGACAGGTCAGCGCCAATTGAAGTCGGTTTTTTTGATACGACGCCGATGAACTTAAACGTAGCTGGATTTGACGGGACGTGGAGTAGCTATCCTTACTTTGAAAGCGGCATGATCCTTATTACGAGTCGCCGGGAGGGTATGTTTGTTGTGAAGAAGAGAGAAATAGACACTTAAATCGTCAGGAACGAGCGTTCGCGAAGAGTTAATGTGATTTGTTCGAATGTTTCTGTAGAAGTCGAGAACCGGGACAAAAGAAAGACGTTGTCGTGCGGCAGAAGGATGACCCTGCTTCTGTAACTATGATTCCCTTATCTATTCCGAATGGAACAGACGATTCAGGCGGTCTACGCCTCTGACGAAGCCACACTTCGTTTGCAGATCGAATCTGCGCTCCAATCAGCCCCGCGAGACATTCCATCTGTACCTCCGATCGGTCTGGTGGTACCTGATTCTAACGATCTCGCCGGGCGTTTTATCGCCGCAACCGCTTTTGCGACTCTGGAAGGTAACGAGTACAGCACCGTGATCGTCGTATCCGGAACTCACCAGGATCCATTTGGAAAGATTACGATCTGTAAATCCGACGACGTAAGCTCTCCCTTAGGCTCTGTTCCCGTGAATACAGCGATGAGAGAGGAATTATGCGACGAGGACGACGACATTTTTATTGATGACGAAGGTCATTTCAGTGACAGCGGTACTCCTGTTCAACTGCCTTTTCTACAGTGCACGCTAAAGGATTTTGATGTGGTTCCGATTGTGATGGGCGATGAGTCTCTGCCGTTCTGCAAGGAGCTCGGATCTGCTATCGGTGAAGTGATTTTTAACCGGCGCGTACTCGTTGTTGCTACCATAAACGTCAAACATGCGACCGTCGGCGCGATGGATGCGTTGAAGACCGCAGTTGAAAATCTGGATATCGATGCAGCCGTTGCTCTTCTGGAAAGAAAAGATGAAATTACAATTTCTGGAATAGGACCATTTCTTGTCATGTTACTCGCTGCTAAACATCGGCGGGCACACGAGGCGTTCGTAGTTCAGCCTCCCGATCCTGGCACTGATTCTCTGCGCAGAATCGCCGCCGTGGTTCTATACCCCTGATTTATTGTCAAAGTCGTTCTCAATCGCAGGTGCAGGTCGAGTTGGTTCGTATCTGTCGACAGGGTTGACGAATGCAGGTCACAGGCTCGTTTCCGTTTTTAGTTCTGACGGTCGTTCGGCGGAGGCGCTGGTGAGTCATCTCGCGCGCGGGCTCACGAAGGCGAGAGAATCTGTCGAAGAAATCGCGTGGGGCACCGCGTCTTTTGATCTGAATATTCCGATTGGCGATGTTGTTATAATCGCCGTCTCCGATCGGTCGATCTCTGAAGTAGATGTGTCGCTTGCGAGGCGGCTAAAAGAAGGTGATCGTCGAATTGTAGTGCATACTTCCGGCGCGTTAACATCGAGCGCCCTGGGGATGTTGTCGTCGGCAGGGCATGCGGTTGGATCGATGCATCCTTTGCAATCGTTCGATCGGCGGGAGCCCTCCGAAATCGATTTGACTATTTTTGAATCGCTCCCTGTGATAATCGAAGGCGACTCCGAAGCGGTTGATATGGCATGGAATCTCACAGAATCACTCGGATCCCGGCCGTTCAGAATAAATTCTGAAGGTAAAATGGCGTACCACCTGGCGGCTGTGCTCAGTTGCAATTTCTTCGCGACACTATTATCAGCCGCCGATAGTCTGCTTCCCGATGACAGGCTTCCCGATGACAGGCTTCGAGAAGACCTCCTTCCTGCGGCCCTGACATTGGAGATCATGAAACCTCTCGCGGCACAGGCCCTGACAAATGTTTTCGATAGACTCCGGGAAGGCGACGCGGGTGCGGCGATGACAGGTCCGGTCGCCCGCGGAGATTCAGCCATATTGCAACAACATCTTGAGCTCCTCAAAACGGATCATCCCGAACTTCTTCAGCTGTATACGACGCTGTCTACGGCGACCGCTCGAAACGCACGCTCGAATGGGTTGCTTCAGCAGACGCAATTCGAAGAAATTACGGCGCTGCTCGTCAAGTACGGCGGGATTTGAAGGAACCTATGACCCTATGTACCGGTATCGGGCGCTCCGTTTTTTTGGCACAAACATCAGTTGTTTGGAGTTGACCTCAAGCTTTTATTTCCTGGGAGGCCAGCCCTTAATTCTTTATCAACCCGGTCAGCAACCATCGTTCAGTCATGTACTCAACACGCTCGCGATTTTCACTTCCGACCCTTTTTTCAATCATTACGACTTCAGTACTTATGACCCTCAGCGGATGCCAAAACGAGGGATTTAGTCAGGACGAAACTTCCTACTATGAAATCACTACTAGTTTTGGAACAATGATAGTGGAGCTGTATGACGAGACTCCTGGTCACAGGGATAATTTCCGGAAGTTGGTTGCGGATGGATTTTACGACGGCACCACGTTTCACCGTGTGATTCCGGGCTTCATGATTCAGGGAGGAGATCCGAATTCCAAAGATGATGATCCGAATAATGATGGACTGGGTGGGCCCGGATACACCATACCTGCCGAATTCAACCCGAATTATTTCCACAAAAAAGGGGCACTCGCAGCCGCCAGAACCCCAACGGGACCAACAAATCCGAATAGTGAGTCGAGTGGCTCACAGTTTTACATTATAGAGGGCCGGGTATTTCCAGACGATGTTCTTGACCAGATGGAAGCCCAGAAGCGCCAGACGTTGTCACCTGAATATCGCATTAAGCCTGAAGCGCGAGAAATTTATACGACCCGGGGCGGTTACCCTCCGCTCGATATGGAGTATACAGTATTTGGCGAAATCATTACAGGCTTCGATGTGCTGGACAAAATTGTGGGCGTTGACACACCTAAAAAACTAGGTCAATTCCCGGCGACAGATCGCCCGATTCAGAATGTGACGATGACGATCAAACCACTTTACGACTATTCACCGGAATAAACTTAATGAACCGGCAGATGACAGAACAAGAGGCACGCAGGCGCGAAGAACTCGAGCACCTCAGAGCCGAAGGCATTCAGCCGTTCGCATACGAATGGGATGTTGATCATCGATCGGTAGACATCCTTGCAAAGTTTGATGACGCCATCCATCAGGTTGAAGGAGACGATGGTTCCGGAAGACTGCAGGTGACGATTGCCGGGCGAATCATGTCCCGTCGGATCATGGGTAAGGCATCGTTTTTTAATCTGCAGGACGCGTCAGGTACGATTCAAGTGTATGTCCGTCGCGACGATTTACCAGAGGGATTCTACAATACTGTATTCAAAAAATTGCTTGACATCGGTGATATTGTTGGCATCGAGGGTTATGTGTTCCGGACTCGTGTTGGGGAGGTCTCCGTACATGCAGAACGGCTGGTTGTCCTGACCAAATCGTTGCGGCCATTACCGGTCTCAAAGGAGCAGGACGGTCACGTCTTCAATGAAGTTACCGACAAAGAATTTCGATACCGGCAGCGGTATGTAGACCTGATTGTGAATCCACAGGTCAGGGACGTCTTCAGGAAGCGGGCCAAAATGGTTACGGCCATTCGCTCGTTTCTGGATGCTCGCGAATACGTGGAGGTTGAGACTCCGGCGCTTCAACCTTTATACGGAGGTGCGGCGGCGCGGCCGTTCACGACGTACCATAATGCGCTCGGGATTCCACTTTTTCTTCGGATTGCTGACGAATTGTACCTGAAGAGGCTTATTGTCGGTGGATTCGATGGGGTATATGAGATTGCAAAAGATTTTCGGAATGAAGGGCTGAGTCGTTTTCATAATCCGGAGTTCACGATGCTTGAACTGTATGTGGCCTACCGGGATTACGAGTGGATGATGGATCTGGTTGAAGAAATGGTAGAGTACGTCGCCATCCAGGTCTCAGGTTCTACCGAGATTCAGATCGGTGAGAACGTGATTTCGTTCAAGCGGCCGTGGAAGCGAATCCAGATGTTTGAAGCCATTGAGTCCGCGACAGGGCACAATATCGAGGGCAAGTCGCGAGACGAAATTGCTACTGTCTGCAACGCTCTTGGCATGTTTATCGACGATACGATGGGAGCTGGAAAATTGGTCGACGAAATCTTCGGGGAATTTGTCGAGGCAGATCTTATCCAGCCTACATTTATTATTGATTACCCGGTTGAGCTCAGCCCCCTCGCGAAACGTCACCGGGACAACGATCATCTGGTCGAACGATTCGAGGTATTTTGCAACGGAAAGGAATTATGTAATGCTTTTTCTGAGTTGAACGACCCCATCGATCAGCGGGCTCGTTTCGAGGAGCAGGCGAAATTGAAACTTCGCGGGGATGACGAAGCCATGCAACTCGACGAAGATTATTTGCGCGCGCTGGAATATGGCATGCCGCCGACAGCGGGAATGGGCATGGGTATCGATCGCCTGGCGATGTTGATGACTGCGCAGGATTCGATTCGGGATGTGATCTTATTTCCTCTCTTGAAGCCTGAAATCTCGGACAGCGACGAAGCCGATGACGATGCTGGTGTCGATGCCTCTCCTTCGACTAACTAGTGGCGGCTCCGGCGCTGACAATCGGATACGTAGAGTTACTCCGGAAGAACACCTCATTCCGGAGATTATGGGCTGGTAATGTTGTCTCGTTGTTCGGCGATTGGTTCAATACAATCGCACTCTATAGTCTGATTCTGACCCTGACAGGCTCAGAATTTGCCCTCGGTGCTGTGTTTATAACGAAAATGCTTCCGTGGGCATTTGCGGCACCAGTTGCAGGTGTACTGGTGGATCGGTTCGATAGGCGAAAAATAATGATTGTCTCGGATGTACTGCGAGCGGTCATCGTACTCGGATTTCTGTTGATCGACGAGCCGGACGAAGTTTATATCGTCTACGTACTTATCGGACTGCAGGTCGTTGTCGGATCGGTTTTCCAGCCAGCCAGAACGGCGTCCATTCCTAACGTGACCAAACCACACGAATTGCTCACAGCAAATACGGTGATGGCAGCCACGTGGTCTGTGGTTTTGGCCTTTGGGGCGGCGCTGGGCGGCTTTGCGGCCGATGTACTCGGGCTGAACGCAGTTTTCCTGATTGACAGTGGCAGCTACCTGGTGTCAGCGGTGTTCATCTACCGAACAACGATTCCGCAGGCGACGGTAAAGAAAACAGAGGGCAGCGTGTTGAAAATTGCCTATGCTGATGTCATGCAGGGTTGGCGTCACATTCGGGCAGCCCCGCAGATACGCCGGATCTCTCTCGCCAAGGCCGCATGGGGATTAGGTGGTGGTGCAAGCGTGTATATGTTGGCATTACTTGGCGAACAGTTGTCACCCGATCGGCAG
>SMXK01000199.1 GCA_004356265.1 Bacteroidota bacterium | reverse complement strand
GTTGTTGTAGCATCTTTTCGCCGTTGACGGTACACGTTCGCAAATTGAATGGCCTGTTCGTCGCTCAGGTTTTTATAAATCTGGGCAATAAAAACCTGTTCTTCTCCCTCAAGCTCGGGTAGGTATTTGATTATTTTGGACATCCGTCGTAGGTGTTTGTAGAAGAGCTGAAGCCGAATGAATCAGACTATATATGTGACTTAATAATACACCAACCACAGGGATTGCAAACGGGTGTGATTGGAAAGAGAGTAAAAACTCGCCTCGGGCCATGAACCCGACTGCGTGTCCGAGTCCATGCCCGGGACAAAATGACAATCCTGCCGCCTCAAAAAGGCAGGCATTGATCAACGAAGGCGCCCAGGGATCAGCAACGGCGACAGCAATCAGGCCGACAAGCCAGATTCCGGTTTCGACCAATTTTCTGTTACTCTTCGATTTCTGCATTTCTCAGGAGCGCCAGAAACTGGCGCCGATTCGTATGTGATCGGTCAGGCCTGATTCGCACGAGTCTCAAACCAGCCGTCGACAAAATACGATCTTTCATCCGATCCCGCGAAATTTGATTTTCATCATCGTGTAATGGACTGTCAATTTCAAAAGCTATAACAGGCCGGTGACCATGTTCCGGATCGAATGTCACGATATCAAGCAATCCGCGGAAGAAGAATGAAGCTTCCTGTTTTGAGAGCCGATTACGCACCAAATCCAGATCAATTACGGCATGTATCGAGACGTTTACACCCAACAAATGTTGCGGGTAGAAGGATCGGACGGCGTGGTAGAATTCCTCTTCCTGGCGCGACTTAAAAAGTTGTAGCAATGCTGCTGAGCGAATACCTCGAGCTCGTTGCGGGATAGCCACTTCGGTTAACATCGTGCCGGCAGACTCTATTGTAGTGGGCGTGTGTTCACGCAGGATCATCTGACACACAGCATCTTCTGGCAAGAGCCTCGCAAGTCCTACTCGCCGATCGCCGTCTGCGTCCCAATAGAGAAGAGAACGATGAACCAGCATTTGTAACGCGTCATGTTCGAGATGAAGCCTCCCCGCTGAATGGAACAGAAGCATCCGCTCAGATACCGTGGCGTCCTGTTTACTCGGAAATGAAGGCCCGGAAAGCGATTGCAAAAAAGTCTTAACGAATGTCCGAACGGCTTCTGCGAAAACTGGATCGGAGAGATGAGCGGGGCCGTACGATTGAATAGTATCGAGAGCACCGGCCCAGTTATTAACTCTCGAGCTCTCAAAGATCTGTTCCGGTGGACCGATCAAATGCTTATCAATTAATTTCGTGTTGTGTCGAACGGACGCCGGATTGTATCTTCGTCTTTCCGTTAATCACCCGATAGAAGAATGCCTTACGTCGTTACAGAAGCCTGTATTAATTGCAAACACACCGACTGTGTAGAAGTCTGTCCTGTCGATTGTTTTTACGAGGGACCGAACTTCCTGGTTATCCACCCGGACGAATGTATCGATTGTAATGCGTGCGTTCCGGTCTGTCCTGTCGAGGCAATATACGCAGACGACGAGTTGCCCGAAGAGTACTCACATTACTCCGAATGGAATACATATCTGTCGACTCAGTGGCAAGAAGCGGGATACGTTATCACCGAGAAGAAGGATCCGCTTCCGGATGCAGAAGAGTGGAAGACTAAAGCCAAGAATGAAGACGATATTCAGACGTGGGAGGACGCTGAATAAGCAAAACATTTCTCTGAGAATGTGAGAAAGGCCGCCGATCGAATGATCGGCGGCCTTTCTATTTCGTACAAAACGCTCTATTCAACAGATCAGGTACCGGCCGAATAATCGGTCGCGTAAAGGACCTGCTCCTCAGTAAGCACATCGATTTCAAGACCCATTGTGGCAAGCTTGATGCCCGCGATTTCCTGATCTAATTCAACAGGAAGATCGATCACCAGATTTCCCAGTTCTTCTCCCGCTTCATGCGACTGAATCAGTTTGAGGTGCGCCATGAACTGATTGGCAAAACTCATATCCATCACTTCCGATGGATGCCCCTCTGCAGCAGCCAAATTTACGAGGCGACCGTCCGCAAGAACGTATACTTTCTTGCCGTTATCCATCGTGTACTCCCTGTTGTCAGCCCGAACCATGCGCGTGTCCGTCGATATTTCGGCCAACTCTTCCAGGTTTAACTCGACATCGTAGTGTCCCGTATTGCAAACGATGGCACCGTCTTTCATGGAGATAAAGTGTTCCCCGCGAATAATATCTTTCATTCCGGTGGCGGTCACGAAAATGTCACCTACTCTCGCAGCTTCTTCCATGGTCATCACACGCATGCCGTCGAGCGTCGCTTTCAAGGCTGCTGTTGCTTTGACTTCGGTTATAATCACATTGGCTCCCATACCTTTGGCGCGCATTGCAACACCGCGTCCACAATGACCATATCCCGCTATGACAAAGTTTTTACCCGCGAGTAAAACTGAACTCGCCCGTAATATTCCATCGAGTGTGCTCTGACCGGTGCCATATACATTGTCGAAATCCCATTTGGTTTCGGCGTCGTTAACCGCATAAACGGGATACAATAATTTTCCGTCGTCAGCCATCGCGCGGAGGCGGTGCACACCGGTGGTCGTTTCTTCAGATCCACCGATGATGTGATCAGCTAGATGCGGAAAACGCTTGTGTATGGTGAAAATCAGATCTGCCCCATCATCCAATGTCAGGTGCGGAGGATTATCGATTGTACGATCGATGCTCCAGTAAAATTCTTCTGTGTTCTGTCCGTACCACGCATAAATTTCAATACCTGACTCGGCCAGCGCAGCAGCTACATCATCATTAGTGGACAGCGGGTTACATCCGCTCCACGCAACTTCTGCACCACAGGCTGCGAAGGTTTCGCACAACACACCCGTCTCTTTCGTGACGTGTAAACAGCCCGTGATTTTATACCCTTTAAAAGGCTGCGTCTTGGAGTATTTTTCCTTGAGGCTCATCAAAACGGGCATCCGGCTTTCCGCCCACTCCATAAGCAAACGGCCGTCCGCTGCGCGAGACAGGTCCTTAACTTTGTACGCCCCTTCTTTGTGGTCCATTATTTTCTTTGTTCAGTCAGAAGATCAAATTCTATTTATAGAGGCGATTACTTACCCGTTGTTCCAAAGAAGGTTTGTGTAGTCCCTATTAATTGGACCGCGTCACCGGTGTATGATAACAGCTCTGTTCGCCACAGATCCTGATGAAATCAGCCGTAACATATACATACCGCTCGCGAGGTTGCCCGCATAAACTGTGATTTCATAGGTTCCTGCATCCTGAAAGCCTGATGAAATCGTTCGAACGCGCCGACCGGTCATGTCATACATAGTCAGCGAAACGTCGCCCGGCATCTCCAGTGTATAACTGATTCGCGTCGCTGTCTGGAAGGGATTCGGGTAGTTCGGATGTAATTGCAGCGCCCTTTCGACTACGAAATCATCTTCTCCTGTTGACTGGATTATTCGGATAGAAGCAACCTCCCAACGCTCAGAAATAAACAATTCCCGGGTCGTCCCGAAATCCAGCCGCACTCTGATCTGTTGGCCTGCGAATTCCGTGAGTGAGAAAATTATCTCCTCGATGTTATCCCGACTACCCGAGAAGCCCGGTTCTCCATCCATTTCGTGGCCGTCCGGGAATGACAGAACAGAATTATATCCTCCTTCCGGCTTAAGAATCTGCCAGCTGCGCCCGGCATCAACTGATATTTTCAAATTTCCACCAGACCCGTCATACACTTGGTAAGCATGAGAAAGCTTCAGGACGCTTCCTACAGCGTTCGAAGCAATGTCCATCGGAATGAGATTGATCGACGACAACGCCGGCTCATCAAAATCCTGCCCGGATGAAGCAGGTCCGGTGATCCAACCCGCCCCGATTTGCCTCCAGAGTCCGGTTCCAACAACCGACAACAATCCATCCACTTCATCGATCACCTGGTATTCGATCACGAATGGTAATCCATCAGGAGCGGTTACGAGCGTCTGATTCCCGGAGTAATCAACAGCCCGAACGGTGTAGGTGAGCCTGTCCGATGCAGCGGGATCGTCGAGGAAATCGAACTGACCCTGATAGAAGGTGAGTTTACTCAGATCCATCTGTAGCCGGACGGTTCCGGTGAGCGACTGAGAAGCAGCCTGCGAGGACCCTGCCGCAAAAAACTCGTAGTCTGCAAATACGTCTTCTACACCATTGTCGTCGGTAATCCTGAACTCAATCATTGGACGGGATGAGTGAATCGGCAGGACAGTCACAGATTCCGGTGTGATCTGCGCCTCCGGTAATTCCGCGTCTTCAGGCCTTACACTCGTAATCCGCACATCGTCGACGTACCATCCCGTGTATGAGATCGATTCACCCACGTTGCCTGCATCGGTGCCAAATCGAAATTGAATTTGTACACTTGCTGATACGGGTAAGGGAGCAATCACCTGCCGCCATCCGTAGCTATACCCCCCGAAAGCAGGTTCTCCGCTCAGAGGATTGTCATTGCTAGTCGTAACGGATCCGGAGTAGCCATGCTCCGGAACCAGAATGGTCCACGTATTCCCGTCGTCAACCGATACAACCATATTGCCCCCGTCAAATAACAACGCCGACGAGGACGTCGGATCTGCAGACCCGTCGTGTTCTGTATCGAACCAATGCCAGAATACCAGAAGCGGCTCGTCGATTCCGATAAGATTCATGGTTGGTAAGTCAATGGTAGACATTCCGGAGGTCGCAGGATATGGCATACCCAGACTCGTTCCGGCTACCGATGAGCCAGAGTGAGCGGTCTTCAATACAAACAAGGGGGCTCCGCGCTCAAAAGCACCTGAGTAGGTGATGTCTGATTCAGGGTTCTCAAACGAAAAAGACGAAATTAATCCGTTCGAAATCACATTGAATGAATAACTACCGCCAGACGGTAGTGCAGATTCATTTTCTGCGATGGATAAATCTCTGGCTCGAAGGCTGTAAAACACCTTTGAATCTACCTCGACAGTTTCGATTCCAACAGGAAAATAGCCTGACCAGTCGTCGCCCGACTGAGTCAGATTAAACATCCCCGATGCCAACTCCTCACTCGAAGACGATTCGATCGTATAGTCAACTACGACGGACGCAACACCAAGATTGTCGGTCACAGTGGTTTCAAGGAGAACAGGCCACGTCGCAATATTCGTATTCTCGATGGGCTGATGACCGATGGTCGGCGCCTCATTATCCGGACCAACAGAGACTAAAAATGAGGAATGGGGCGCTCTTTCGGGGAGAGTTGATACCCGCGCGCCCGCGTCAGAAGCCTGGACGTAATACGAAATCAAACCGGGCTCAGACGGGATCGGAATATTTCCCGTATAGACATCATTCCCAGCTGAGGCTAACGGCGCCGAATTCCACAGCCCATTGCCCCATCGGTAGAACACCTGAACTTGTGCGATGTCATCTGAGATGCCTTTTGCTTCCACCTCAATGGGCTGCACCCCGCCTAAATTTTCACTCCACGCGATGGGTACATGATGTACAACCGGGCCCAATGTGGAAACATCGATAAGACCCCTGTCACCGAATATCTGAATCAGAGCGTCCAGATGTGCTCCGTTAAAATAATCCAGATCCGCCTGGATAACAGCTTCTGCAGCTATAGCAAACGTTACTGGTACCTGTAGATAGGCGTGCGATCGGATACTCAAGAAGTCCGTCGTTTCGCGACCCAGAGCCGAATAAACCTCCATCATTGTAGTTGCCCACAGTCGTCCGTCATCATGAATGCTGCATGGGCCGTTACCCTGCGCTGAACACACGCCTTCCGGGTAGTGGTCGAAATCATTCAGCTCGCGCCCTTCCCAGATCGAACCGTCTCCGCTGTCCCATTTAAAAAGGCGCTCCCAGTCCTGGCGCGCAACAAGTCCCTGCTCAACCAGACTTCGGCCATAAGACGCCGCCCAATAGTCGGCCCATCCTTCGTGAAATGATCTCGATTCGATCGTGCTGGTTGCCAGCCCGGGAACGACTTCATCCAACAACGCGTGCGCATACTCATGCAACAAGACTGAAGCATCTTCTGCATCGTCAACTTTCCCGGAGCCAAATACAATCAAATCAGCGCTGGGAAAGAAGAAGGAATCGTCTGCGCTCAATCCAAGCGGATTAATCCGGAACGAGCGGTTCTGAATATCCGTAATCCCAAGCGACTGAACGTATCGCTGGCTCTTGTCGATATGGTAATAGGCATTAACCGCCTCAAAACCATCGTCTGACCTGGAGAACCGAAAATCATCCGGGGTAATTCCCTCAGGCGGAATATATGTGACGGTTCCCAGTTGATTCTCCCCGACAATCTGAACGAACGGCCCCTCGAGCACATAATTTCCCGAGTTGTTGATTGAAATATCGTTCAACTGTACGAGAACTCTCTCCGCATCAAGCTCCGGCACGGCGGCGTCGTTCGCATCGACATAGGGTGCCCCGTACATCACACCCGCGGTCGTCATCGGATCGGGATCGAATACGAATCCTGATCCCTGAATTCGACTTTCGTTACCGGGTAATGTTGGCGATTTCCCGCCCTGACTGTCACCAAAGGCTCTCCTGAGCGGGTCAGGCGGAGCCTTCAAATTCGCACCTTTCCTTCCATGTACCGAAAAACTTTGGTCAACTGCAGACAAGACTTTCCCCGATAGTGCATCAACGAAAGTGATCCACTCAGACGGCGCATCCGCTGACCAAATGATAATTTTCCATGCGAGACGTGGTCGTTTCCCGCCGATGTAAACGAGCTCGGGCTCCGCAGATTTCCCTCCATTTGGTGACACAACAGCCATTGCGGCATCAACGGCGTCACCTGGCAATATTTGCGGGATCCGATCGATCGGGACGCC
>SMXK01000198.1 GCA_004356265.1 Bacteroidota bacterium | reverse complement strand
TCGATGAGACGAATCGTGGCACCATCAACATCAATGGCTACGACCGGCATTTTTCCGTTACATTTCCCACCTCGTATAACAACGACGTAGCGTATCCAGTCGTTCTGTTTTTTCATGGTTGTATGTGTCGTCCCGATTTTACCGAAGAAACCATATTGCGTTATTTGGATTGGAAACCAAGATTGGAACCGTATAAAGAAGATTTCATCACCATCAAAATGTCTGCCTTCTCCGAGAAGAAACCGGAAATTTCCCAAGGGGTCGAAGACGGTGGACAGCGCGGTATGTGGTTCTGGCATGAAAAATTAGAGTCAGATCGTGACGACTTCGCGTTCGTTGATGCGTTACTCGAAGAATTACAGGCGTCGTCTGATATCAACATCGACCCGGAAAACATCTTTGGGGTCGGTCATTCATCAGGGGCGATCTTTTTGATCTCGTACGTATTAGGTGGCCCGATCGATCTAACCGATGTCAGCATAAATGACACCTATTCCTTTAAAGCCATTTCCGTATCGGGAGGTTCAACGTTGCGGAAAGGGATTGTCGATTTCAAAGAAAATACGCCTGGCACATTGCCATCTGTCTTACACATCCAGGGCGAGCGGGATCAGGGGCTGTGGTTTAACGGTCAAGAAATGGGTAAAAGTGGTATCAATTTCTTAGAATTCTCCCGTCCTTCCCCGCCCACTGTGATTGACGGGTTGCGAGAAACAACACATGGCCGTACGTACTCTGCATGGGACGAAAATACACCCTCTAATCCAAGTACCATGGAAAGATGGGCCAGGCATCTCGATCTCCAGTATTCGGGGTACGAGGAATATCTTCAATATTACGTCTATAACTTTGCGCCGGTAACGACTTCAGAGAAAGTGCTCGTCGGCATTAGGCTCAAAGAGTGCGGGCATGGTCTTACCGCGGATCGATATCAATCTGATTTCTTCCGAATATTCTCAAAGCAAAATGGCGATCTGCGAGCGTACGACAGCGAGATATCTCGAGACACCGCTATGAGGTTTTGCTGATACTAGCGATGCCAGACCAGTCGAACCGAGAGCTACCTGGCAAACGCATACTGGGGTTTCCACGACTGGCTGAGGTGGTCTGAAACAGTTACGTTCTGGAGGGTGGGCGCTCGCTCGCCACAAATCCAGGAACCGTTATGTGCCATCGATATCTGACCCGCGGACGGCATAATCTTGATCTCAAATAAAGCTCTAAATGAATAGCCGTGTGAGCCTAGAACAGCAGTTTGATGAACACTGTAAATGTCTTCTGCCTCTCGTCAGTGCCAGCGAGGACAAACGTATAGGGGTTGTCGGAACCGGCGTCCTGATTTGTCTCGGAGAACGGTCAATAGATCGTCGTTATCAATCTTGGATTTAGTTCAGACTCTCACCAAATCGCCGCCATTCAAACTGGTGGCGACGGTGGATTTTGAATGATCCCTGTTGGCGTTGGACGGAAATACAGGGAGACGTCGCTTAAGAAAGAGTGATTGGGCGGGGTACACGACCCAACGGATCTTGAGCGGACTGCTCGCTTCCTGACTTCAGGTGCACATCTTTTTGACCGGCGATTCCGATCGCCGTTCATAACTCCAAGTTCTCAAACTTTAGAGTCTCCAGCAAACCCGGGGCAGTACAAATGACGCAGGCGAAATGACAGCGGTAGATCCCTCAGACATGTACGATATTTGAACGATTTGATGTGTCGTGTAAACCGTTCGCGATCGGAAAGCGTCTGATTGTTATTCTGGTATTCTCATTCAATCTTGCCAGCCCTATGTATTCAAGTCGCTGTAATTTACTTCTGTCGTTGACGATTCTGACCGCCATCACAGTGCGGGCGCAGGTTACCGAGAGATTCATTTCGCATGCTACATATTTATCTTCAGATAAGCTGGAAGGACGTGGACCAGGTACTTCTGGCAGCATTCTAGCCGCTGAATACATTCAGTCCAAGTTCAGGGAAATAGGGCTCGAAATTCCGTTTGAATCAGGGTACTTCCAAGAGTTTTTACAATCGGAATCGGGTGTGACTGAACGTAATGTGGTCGGGATCTTGAGAGCCTTGTCATCTACCGAAAAATCAGTTGTGTTCACAGCGCATTTCGACGCATATGGTATTGCAGAGGAAGGGGGCGCTGAAGATATCATCTACAACGGTGCCCGCGACAATGCAATTGGCGTAGCCGCATTGATCGAACTGGCACGTATGTACGTAAATTCTGGTCGCCAGAATCAGAATCTGGTATTTGTAGCAACTGCCGCCGAAGAAGATGGGCTGGTTGGAAGCCGGTATTACACTCAGCACCCTGTTTTCGCGTTAGAAGAAATTACCATAGTTGCCAACATCGACGGATTTAATGTATCTGGGCCCCGCGACGACTTTTTCGTGATGCCCCGACAAGGTGTGGATTTTGTTGACGACATCGTGGCCGAAGCAGGACGCAGGGGATGGACGTATTCGCCGCCAGACTGGATCGATACCATGAATACGAATTTCGATACTGCCGCATTTCTACTTCTAGGGGTGCCGGCGTTTACTTTATGGACCGGCAACAGCATTCCAGAAGGGGTTCACATCACCGAGCCCGAATTTGGTTCAATTCATAGTCCCGAAGATGAAATAAACGATACCTGGGACTGGTCAGGCGTAGAGGCACAACTTGATCTTTACAAATCTATTACGGATTATTTTCTGACTGACCCGGGAATAATCTCAGTACAGGATCCAGAATTATTTCGAAAAGAATAGGCCGCAGGAAACGTGCCATACTCAGATTCTAATATGACCAACTCTTACGTACCGCGACTGATAATTCTTGGATGTGTGTGTCTGGCGGGCCTGAACCTTGGCACAGAAGCAAGAGCCCAAACTCCGGTTGACAGAGAAGTCCGTCAGATCGTAACATTTTCGTCCCTGCCGGGGCAAATGAGTGAAGCCCTCCGGATTTACCGGGACGAGGCCATTCCCATCTACCGAGAGACGGAAGCGTTGATCTCGTTCCGGGGCTTCGGCGAAAGAGAGAGCCCCGTGCCGCTTGACCTGATGATTGTCAGCGCATTCAACGGAATGGCGGGCATGGATAACGCGGGCACACAGCAGCGAAAGATCGCGGAGTTACGCGGAACAAGTATCGGTGCGATTTACGGCCGGCTTGGCGCCTTGACGTCCGGGCACACCGATCAATTCATAGAGATGCTCCCTGCCCTCGGAGCCGGGGACGCTTCATCCACAGGCCTGACCGCGTTTGTATGGTATCGTCTCCTGCCTGGCCGTGCGGGTGATTTTGAGTATATTATTGAGCATGATCTGGTCCCGTGGGAGGTCGACAACGTCGCCGGATCTGCCACCGGTCGATTCCTCCTGTCTGACGGTTGGGACTATCTCCGGATGTTGGCTTTCGACTCACTGGGGGATTATCAGGAGTATTGGTCAAGCGCGGAGGCTGATGCTAATCACTCCCTCATCAGTAGGATCACCGTTGAACGACGCGAGGTACTGGTTTCGTCGATGAGTGATTTCTCGATCAGGTAAGGGTTCGTGATGTACTGGTTTCTGAGACGACTTACGTCGACGAGCCGGTATTCTATTTTTTGTTGGGACAGAATAACATATGAGTTCATGAAAACGATTCAGTACGCCGTCTTATTCGTCAGCATTTTTGCTTCGGGTTTCCTGAATGAAACTCATGCCCAATCTGGATTCGATTCCAGTTACCTGTTTGAGGGCACACTGCTGGACGAATCAACGCAGTATGACCTCACTCTGACAGGCACAGATTCCTATTTGCCTCGCGACACCGGACAGGTTTTTGCACTGATCGGGGAATCCTACCTCGACGTCCCTCTAGCCCTTGGCGCGTCCATTCTCACGGAAGAGTCGCTTTATATCTCTGTAGATTTCATGATGCCCAACGAAGGCATTGATGAAAGTGCGCGCATTCTATTCGGGAATAAAGACTGGTCGTACGACACTCCGGGATTTCAATTTCAGCTGATCAACGAAAAAACTGCCTGGCAGCCTGAAGGAGTCGCTTATATCAATTTCAACATTGGAGGAGGCCCAGACGGAACTGAAATCGCGGGTCGATTTTATGACATCCCGATGGGCGAATGGCATACGGCAACGTTCCTGGTCGACTTTACTACGGAAATGGTCACGTTCGGATATAATGGCCGTTCGTTTAGACAGTCACTTCGGGAAAATATTAACGGTGGAGTATTCAATCCGGAGCCTTTCTTCCAGTCACTGACAACCCACTCGATTCGTATCGGAGCACCAAAGGCACCCGATGGATCCCAAACGATTGAATGGCCGGCCTTTGAAAGGACGGCGACCGACATTATCGCAGAATTACACCTGGACAACCTCCGCATTGCCTCACCGCGCCCGGCCGGTAGTGCAAACGCCATCAATTCCACACTGTCGCAATTTACAGGCCATTTGAACGGAACAACTCCGCTGGACGACGCCGACTTAGAACTCCTGTATTCTGAACTGCGAAACAACCTGTCAGGAATATCCTTTTCGGACATCGAAGCATCTTCACGAGTGTTCATAGCAGCCCACAACGCCAGTCTGGAGCCACTCTACATTCCGGAGGAAGGCGCGAGACGGTACGAAAATTTCCCGGCGTACTCCCGAGCGTACCTCGATCTTGGTTTGTGGTTGATGCGGGATGGTCTCACGACAGAAAGTGCAATGCTCGCCGAAGGAATTGTGTTTCAGGAACACATTGAATTTCCGGGAGCCGTCTCAAATGCCGCCGAACGAGTGGAGGGAGGTATGGCTGCTGTAAATGTGAAGTATGTCAAAGATCCGTACTACACCATGGGAGACATGCAGACGAACGAGGCCAATGAGTTGTCTTCTTACGTGTACCGTCCAACGGGATTTTGGGCACCGGCGGGTGAAGCCGTACGGATAACCGTTCCCCCGGGCGTTGTTGACAGCGGGTTGCATATCCGAGTGGGTGCACACAAATATGACCACACACTTTTCGTGAACACCAATCGTTATCCCTTGATCAAAGTCGATTATCGAGTCGAATCTGAAAACTTCGAGGTGATAAATCCCATGGGTGGAGGGATTTACGTGCTGGTCCCCCAGGGAATGGACATCGGCTGGGTGAATATTCAGATCGACGGCGCGGTGCGATCACCGTATTACTCAATGCGTAGCGGACACGAAACTTCCTCGCTTGAATGGCAAACAATTCGGCACTATCCAGCTCCGTTGGCTGATTTCGAGTCTGATCAGTATATGTTTACGGTACCCTCCTCTGCCATACGAGATTTTGATACCCCGGACGAGGTCCTCAGAAAATGGAACGAAGCCCTGGACGTCATCCAAATGATCCACGGAAGACCGCTGCCGCGGAGCCGCTCGGAGGCGTTTATGTTTGATACACGCACATCCGTGGAGGGGTCGTATCCCGGTGGTTACCCGGTGACTCCGGGACTGTGGAGCCAGACTAACGGGGATATAAAACAAGGAGCATTTTCTCCGTTCGGGATGGTCAATCAAGGGATCTGGGAAACAAATGAAGAATTGTCAGTGCTCTTTCACGAGATGTCACATCACCACTTCGGGTATAGCTTGCCAATGGAGCGTGAGACCTGGGTAAACGTTCCGTTTGCTGCGGTACTGAATCTGGTACTTGGCGAGGACCTTGACAACTCACTGAAATATTCCACTTATCAGAAATTCAATCGAAACGACGCTGCCATCGATTGGATGGTAACGGCTAACTTCAGAAACGGAGACGCGATCGGGGTGGATCCCACTACAGATTTCCAGCCTCTGGAGTTGGCGTATCAATCTCGAGGAAGCGCGAAGTATATCGATCTGGCTGACATCTTCAACGGGTGGGAAGCATTGGGCTCTATTTATCAGTCGTTTTACGATGAGGACGTGGCGACTGGTACCCCCGTAACTTATACATCCCAGCCTGAAGTGACGCGAGATCATTTCCTTCAAAATGGCTCTGATGTGTTGGGTTGCAATCTATCCTCACTTTTCCATTTTTGGGGAATTCACGCTTCTGACGCGCTAGCTTCCCAGTTGTCTTTTCTTCCACCTTGCGCCGGGGCGCAGGAACGAATTGAGCAGTATCTGCGGGTCGCGCCGAGAACCAACGATGATCTACGCGCTTTTCACGCCGAAAAAACGGCGATCGATTTGAATCAGTTGAAGCCTCAGATATACGAGCTTTTGCTTCCGTCATTCGATCTGGAAGAAGGACAGGCAATAAGAGATGTCGGTGCACAGATTCTCGCCACCTACTTCGAAGTTGAGGCCGGTGAACCACCATCCGCTCCCGTTCTGTCGGATACCGAATTCAGTCTTTCAGGAAATCCGTCCGATCTCGTGTCATTTTCATGGACTCCCTCGGTGGATCCTGAAGGAGATGAGCTTACATATAGCTGGAGGCTGTTCGATTCCGAGTCTGGAGAAACGCTTGTGTCCAGATCATGGGTGGCGGAGCTCAAAGTGGACATTGAACTTTCTGAATTAACGACCGCATTGGCCGCATATTCGACCGCTCCTGACTGGGTGTCTCTGTCTCAGGAGGTTACGACCTCGGACCTGTTCACGATTGTGACAAGCGAACCTCTGGTTTCTTATTTCCTCAACGGTATTGGTACAGATACCGAAAAAGTGGCGATTCCGTCAGAATTTAAGCTCGAAGACGCATATCCCAATCCATTTAGTCGGATGACTACAATCGGATTCTCGGTCCCTACCACGCTGCCGGTATCAATCTCCGTATTCGACATGCTTGGACGCAAAGTGGCTTTGCTGCTTGACGGTGAGGTTAGGTCAGCCGGCCGTCACCAGATTCAATTCGATGCCAGTGACCTGGGCAGCGGCATATACGTCGTCCAAATGCAGGCGAAAGGATATATCGAGACGAAGACTATCGTATTGATTAACTGATGTAGTAGGACCTTGTCAATAGCAGATTACATTGTTCTTTCTTTTTTTGCTTTTAGGAGTGGAGTCGGGCTTCTTCGACGGCGAATCACACTGATGTTCGCGTGCTGGGTTCAGATACGCTCTGAGCCGTAACGCCTG
>SMXK01000197.1 GCA_004356265.1 Bacteroidota bacterium | reverse complement strand
GCATGCATAAACTATGTCAATATTACGCTCGGAAGTGCGACTCGAAGGCTTAAAGAAATCGGTATTCGAAAAGTTGTCGGATGTACCAAGAACCAGTTGATCATGCAGTTTCTGGCCGAAAACATGATCCTGTGTTTTTTCTCGATGATCATTGGGACGATCATCGCCGCAATCATTCTTGTACCAGCATTTAATGATTTATTTGTTGATCCGATTACGTTTAATCTTAGCGGAGACACGGGTCTCTGGATTTTCCTGGTCGTTCTACTTCTCGCCGTTGGATTCATCTCCGGTGCCTACCCAGCATTTTATATTTCCTCTTTTCAGCCGGTTTCGATTTTTCGTCGCCACGAAAATATCCGGCGGACAGCGTGGCTTACAAGAAGCCTGATGACGGCACAATTCGGCCTGGCCTTTATTACCGTAATAGTATCTGCCTATTTGAATGCCAACAATGAACATTTACTGTCGATGAACTGGGGTTACGAACCCGACAACACGCTGGTCGTCCAGCTATCGGAACCCGGACAATTCGAACTCCTGCAGTCAGAACTTTCCCAATATGCCGCATTTGAGATAATTTCGGGGGGAGAGAATCATATCGGCCAGGGTGCGATCCCTGCTCGGATCCGAATCGGCGGTAGTGAGCAAACCGTTCGTCGCCTGAATGTCGGTTCGGGTTATTTTCGCTCAATGGGTGTGCGCATGCTTGCAGGTCGAGGATTTTCCGTTCAACGTGAGGGGGAAGACAGGACCTCAGTCGTTGTCAATAAAGCATTCGTCGATGAAAATGAGTGGGAAAATCCGCTCGATCAATCGTTTCAGGTCGACGGTGAAGAATACTCAGTGGTCGGCGTTATCGACAACGTCATGACGAATCTTATGGCGAATAAACACCCTGTGTTTTTCGCTAAGTCTGATGTTGAGAATTATTCAGTCGCGACGATTCTTATCGGGGCCGGTACGGAGATCGGTGCTATGCGGACGGTTGAAGACATATGGGCGAAATTATTTCCAGGTTCCCCCGCGACGTATTTCTTGCAGCGGGAAATCTTCGACGTCAGCTTCGGGTCGTTGAAAAAACTCAACAGGATGTTTGCGGGTATTGCGTTCCTGGCCCTGTTTATTGCGTGTATGGGCCTTTTCGGGCTCGCATCACAGAACGCAACGATAAAGCTGAAAGAAATGGCGATCCGAAAGTCACTTGGGGCAACAGATACGCATCTTACAATTATTCTGAACCGCCGATTTATCATGTTGCTCGGACTGGCAGCGATACTTGTCACACCTCTGTGTTACTACGGAATAAATGGCTTATTGGGTCTGATCGAGAGCAACAACATGCCCCTGGGAGCTGCTCCATTCGGAATTGCGTACGCCGTTGTGTTGATAACAGTAACAGTTACTGTAGCGGCCCAATCACGACGAATTATCCGGCTTAATCCCGCCGAAGTTCTCAAGTCTGAGTGATCAACCTACGTATCCGCCGATAATCGCAGAAGACAGAATGAATGTCAGACCGGTAATAAGGATCGCAAGATAAATCTCGTGGCCGGGCAGGGAATATGACCACAAATATTCAGCGGACAGGAAAATTGTCATTCCGATGGTCGCCCACCAGCCGCCCATCCGTTCGCGGTACCAAGCCATGGCCAGCCCCATCAAGGCGAACCCGATAACGAACGCCATAGCCGATTCCGGAGCGTAAACGCCCGGAAGTATCACTCCCTCTCCAGTCGTCCTAACGGTATAAACGTGGTATCCAGCATATCCAAGAATACCCAGAGAACTCAGTCTGGATATTACCAACAGTAAATATCCTAAGCGGTACATGTCAATTATCAGAAATGATTATCGATAAATAATTTGATGTTCAGGCGGGTAATTAAAACTGGTATCGTCCGTTATTGGGATGTCCGTAAGACGATTCTGTAACTATTTAATCAGGTATGTCGTAATTGGACTTACTCTATGTCAGAAGTCGACCTACCATCTTAAATTATAATCCGATGTTGTCCAAACGATTAATCAGTGCCGCTCTCCGCCCACTCATTCTTTCGTTGCTCGCTGATGGCCCCAAATATGGTTTTCAGATCACCTATAGTGCGAAAATTCTTGCGGATAATCAGGTGAACTGGTCAAATAGTAAGCTTTATCCCCTTCTACATAAGCTGGAGCACGAGGGCCTGGTAGAAGCATTCTGGAGGCCGTCGAAAAGCGGACCAGACCGAAAATATTACCGGCTCACGTCGGACGGTTTCGGCGCGCTGGAGACTGAAAAATCAGAATGGCGGGAAGTGCAACGAATTTTTTCGCTCCTCTGGGACGGTTCTGCCGACTCCATCTTGGTCGATCACCTCGCCAAATCTTGAAGCCATGTTTGATCTAGAAAAAGCCATCGCCACGTGGCGTCATCAATTTATCTACAATCGCCTGTTCGATAACCGGGATGTTGATGAACTCGAGCGCCATGTGCGGGATCATGTGGAATTTTTAATCGGGCGGGGGTCTTCGGAAGAGGACGCGTTCCGACACACCATTAACGAGCTCGGAGAGTACTCAGAAACGGAATCAGAATATCGCAAAGTATTCTGGTCCAAACTCCGCTATCAGAACCACATCACCGAAGAAGTCTTCTGGAACCTGTCCATGCTCAAAAACTACCTGAAAGTTACAGTCCGAACTCTGGCCCGAAATCGGACATACTCCATCATCAATATCGCCGGACTGGCGGTAGGTATCGCGTGTTGTCTGCTGACGTTTCTCATCGTCCGCCATGAAATGAGTTATGATCGATACCATGAACGCGCTGACGACATTTATCGATTGAATGTTAATTGGCAGTCTCCGGAGTTTGTGTTTGAAAACGCGATTACGTCCGCTCCATTTGCTCCTGCGTTCGAAGAAGCATTCCCCGCGATCGAAGCCATTACGAGGATTACGGCGTCAGGCGAAAAGGTGCTCCTTCGAAACGGAGATACGCGACTGTATACCGACAATAATCGTTTTGTGTATGCCGACCCTTCAATATTTGAAGTTTTCTCACTTGGATTTGAGGGCGCGGATAGTGCAACTGCTCTGGCGGCGCCTTACACGATGGTCCTCACCAGGTCTATGGCGAAAAATATTTTCGGTGATCAGAGCCCGATGGGACAGACTGTCCGGGTTGACGACACGTATGACTATGAAGTCACGGGTCTGATTGACGACGTGCCCGATAATTCGCACATGCACTTCGATATTCTGGTGTCTATGGCCAGCTTCAACGGAGGCTCAGGCCCTACAAATCAGAATTGGGACAACAATCCGTATTTCACCTATCTGCTGCTTCCCCAGCACTACGATCACACGCTACTCGAGGCACAGTTTCCCGATTTTCTGGAGAGGAATATTGAGGAAGATAACAGGGAGTGGATGTCCATTCTTCTTCAGCCGCTGACTGAAATCCATCTCAATCCGAAAGGCAATGATCTGGAGCCATCGGGAAGCGAGACGTACGTGACGATCCTCTGGATTATCGCCCTAGCCATCCTCACTATTGCTTGTTTTAATTTTGTCAACCTGGCTACAGCCCGGTCGATGACACGATCGAAGGAGATTTCCATGCGAAAAGTAGTCGGTGCAGCTCGGTCGCAAATTCGTGTCCAGTTTCTTACCGAATCTGTCCTGATCAGTTTTCTCGCTACAGTTATCGGGTCGATGCTGACCATCGCCGTTCTACCGGTGGTCGAGTCCATGCTGAATATCACGATAACTCCCGGCGAAATCGGAGGGGGTCTCGGAGTCGTAATTCTCAGCCTGGTGTCTGGTGCGATGATACTGGGAATTGTTGCAGGTCTGTATCCGGCCTTTATCATGGCGCGGATGAGCCCCCTCCGATTGGTCAAAGGCCCTGGAAAATCGAGCTCTAGAGGATCCCCAAATAGCCTTCGAAGCGTTCTGGTTGTATTTCAATTCGCTGTCTCTGTCATACTGATAATTGCGACAATCGTGGTTTTCAGGCAGATCAACTACATGACGTCTACCGATCTCGGTCTGAATACGTCCCAGGTAATTGCTATTCCCCTGCGGTCTGAATCGACACGAGCCAGCGCGCCGGTCATGAAAGATGAATTAGTCCGGCTGGGAAGTGTTCAACACGCAGCCGTAGCACTTCGAAAACCCGGTACCGGAGCATGGGGATCCGAATATTCACTTCCGGAATGGGACGATAACGACCGGGTGAGTATGAAATTCAACTCAATTGGATATGATTATCTGGAGACGTTGGAAATAGACCTCTTGTCCGGGCGATTTTTTTCCGAAGACTTCCCGTCTGATGTTGAGAGCGGAGTACTGATCAATCTAGAGGCGGTGACGGAGTTTGGCTGGCAGACAACGGACGAGGCTATCGGAAAAGAGATAAAACGCGGCGGACTGTTCCGAACCGTCCTCGGTGTAACAAACAATTATCACTTTCAGTCCATGTCGGTTGAGATGCAGCCTATGGTTATGTACCTGGCGCCCGAGACGAGCAACTACCTGCTCATAAAAACGGCGGATGGGAGGACTCAGGAAGCCGTATCCGAATTGGTGCCGATCTGGAACCGGCTCAATCCTGAATGGCCGATATCATACTCGTTTCTGGATCGGGACTATGAAGCACTTTACGAAAAGGAAGCCCGGTTTAGCCAGATGTTCTCGGCATTGACCCTGCTCGCGCTTTTTATTGCCTGTATGGGACTATTCGGTCTGGCATCATTCTCCCTGGAAAGTCGGACCAATGAACTCGGGATCCGGAAGGCGCTGGGTGCAACCGGAGGAAATATTGCGTTACTTCTCACTACGGACATTGCCCGGCTTATACTTATTGCCAATTTTATTGCGTGGCCGATTGCGTATTATGGTGCCAATCAATGGCTTCAAAACTATCCGTTCCGTACAGATATTGAATACTGGATATTCGGAATGGCAGGTATTGGTGCTGTTTTGATAGCGCTGGCGAGTACAGGATGGCAGGCATGGCAGGCATCACGGACCAACCCAGTTGATTCGCTTCGTCGAGAATAGACCGCGGGACTACCCATGACTACACGCTTCGCTCTGATCGTCTTTATCTTTATTCTCGCCGCGTGTAACAATGCTCCCGTCGGTGAAGCGGAACTTGTGTTAACCAACGGTTTCGTGTACTCGTTGTCCTGGGGTGACCCGGCCGGTGATGGCATGCCGGCCATTGATGCTCCGTTTGAAGACGGCATCTGGTATCCGGACGGTGAAGCGATCTACATTTCCGGAGATCGAATCATGTATGTGGGCACCAATGAAGACGCCCTGGCGCAGGCCCGAGAAAACGTGCAGGTCATTGACTTGCACGGCGCGACCGTTATTCCGGGAGCTATTGAAAGCCACGGTCATGTGCATGAATTGGGTGAGCATCATGAACAGCTGGACCTTCTGGATATTAATGACCGCTCAGAAATCATCGACATGGTTGTGGAGAGGGCGGCATCGGTACCCGCCGGAGAGTGGATTATTGGATGGGGTTGGGATGAGGGAGCGTGGGCAAACGACCTTCCGAACTGGGATGCGCTGAATGAACGCGTGCCCGATCACCCTGTCGTGTTAAAAGGTCGCCGGGGATTCGGAGCGTGGGCAAATAAGCGTGCCATCCTCGCTGCTGGATTCGCGAATGATTCCGACAATCCCGACGGCGGTGAATTGGTTCGGGACTCAAACGGCGACCTGACCGGTGTCTTGTTGAATAATGCCGTTGACGCGCTGTATGACGCGATTCCTGAGCAGACACTGGACCAACGAAAGAGAATCTTATTATTCGGTTTGGATGAAATGGCTGCAAGTGGTTATGTCGCAGCCCACCACGCCGGTGTCCGATCTGACTATATGCCAGCCTATGATGCTCTGGCCGGGAGCGGCGAACTGCCGATTCGGACACATTTGATGCTGGCTGTAGTAGCCGACAATCGTGATTTGACTGATATTTATCTGGCCTCGGGCCCTACAACAGACTTATCTGCGTTTCTTCAGGTCAGAGGCATCAAAGCTTACTACGACGGATCACTCGGATCGCGTGGAGCACAACTTCTTGCTGACTATGCTGATATGCCAGGATCACGGGGTGTCAGTGGCAGTGAATATGGATTTGATACACAGGTGGTCGAAGATTTGATAGCGGCCGGGTTTCAGGCGGGTGTTCATGCTATTGGTGACGCTGGAAATCGGGCTGTATTGGATTTCTACGAGGACTTATACTCGCGACATCCGGAAGCCAGAGCGCTCAATCATAGGATTGAACACGCGCAGGTCGTTCACCCGGACGATTTTAAACGATTCGCAGAGTTAAATGTCGCAGCGTCCATGGAACCCGGACATGCGGTTGAGGATAGCCCGTGGGCCGAGGATCGACTCGGCGCTGAACGTGTCAAAGGTGCTTACGCTTGGCGTACAATGAGAGAGAATGGGATAACTGTGATTTTTAATTCCGACTATTCCGGTACAGACCACAGTTTGTTCTACGGGCTATTCGCTGCTATGACCCGAAAGTCCGCCGGCGGCCAACCGCCGGGAGGTTGGTATCCCGAACAAGCCATGACTCCGGAAGAGGCGTTGCGGGCATACACCGTCTGGCCTGCTTCCGTTTCGGGTATTCTTGAGCAAACAGGTACAATTGAAGCCGGCAAATGGGCGGACCTTACAATTCTGTCGATCGATCCTTTGAACATCGACTTCTCCGGCGACATCGGTGGCGGTGTCGTGGGTGGCGGCATCGGTATCAGTCCGTCTGAATTGTTGGAGGGTGAGATCGTGATGACCATCGTGGCCGGCAAGATTGTATACCAGAGATAAGTCTGGAACAGCTCGACTACCCGATTCTTTTTCGCATTACAGCCGCCGTTTCGGGACACAAAAATCTGAATTCAGACGTTTCTTGAATCTCAAGCGGTGTGTTATTTCGATCGGTCAGAGTGTATCCGTGGGCTTGAAAGTATATCTCGGCCGCAAGCAACATAGCTTTCACAGTGTCACTTGCTGGTAGTTCGATAATTTCCATTATTTCCAATCGGCATTATTCTTCTGGAGAATTCGCTCACGGCTGGAGTGAAATATTGTAACCGGTGACGAATTGAAAAAACAGTGAGACCTCCAACATGTCTTTCCCGACAAATTTTATCGAGTGGGACGAGGTCCGTTCAACGCCAGGTAAATAGCCAAGGAGCTCAACGGGTCTGTAATGCTTCAAGCCCAGCTCAAAGGTCACCGGACCCTCGAGTGTGTACGGCTTGAATTCGTCAATGCGTTCGACGGCATTTTTAGTTCGTTCCCGGATCAGGTCTGCTGCCGCACCCGGAGTAAGTGTTGTGGCAGAGTGGAAACTCTCAGCCCATTTGACAATTACGCCCTCGATATCGCCGAGCAACGCCTGAGCCTCCGCAACAATGGCATCATCTCCGGAAATCAAG
>SMXK01000196.1 GCA_004356265.1 Bacteroidota bacterium | reverse complement strand
AGTGGTGACGGCTTTTACGACAGATATAGAAAGCGAATTATTTTTCCGATAACGAGCCATGTAGGGAAAATAATTGGATTTGGCGGACGCGTTCTCGACCCGGAAGACGAACCAAAGTATATCAATTCACCGGAGACGCTGGTTTACAACAAAAGCAGGGTCTTGTACGGCCTTTTCCAGGCTCGGAATCCAATAAGAAAACGAGGCGAATCCATTCTGGTGGAAGGATATACAGATGTTATCGCATTGCATCAGGCCGGCATTGATAATTCTGTGGCAACGTGTGGGACGGCTATTACCATCGAACAAGTTCAGCTTCTGTCTCGATATGCCAGTCGGATTGTGCTGCTTTATGATTCTGACTCGGCGGGGATTCGTGCCGCATTCCGTGCCATCGATCTGATTCTGGAGCAGGGGACAGGGGCTACGGCCGTGGCGCTACCTGATGGATATGACCCTGATTCGTTCGTTCGAGAAAAGGGCGCAGAAACATTCGAGACCTATCTACGGGAGAATCGACAGGACATCGTTCATTTCATTCTGAATAATGCCCGTGGTGCGGGCCAGATGGATACGCCGGAGGGTCAGGCAAAAGTGCAGCGAACCGTGCTCAACACGATCGGAAAAATCCCGGATCCACTCGTACGAGAGTCGTACATCAAACTGGCCAGTGACGCGATGGAAATCCCGGATTTACAGCTTCGCGGTATTCTGGAGTCTATTACCCGGTCTGCAGGAAAAAGACGAATATCAAGGTCCGCTGGATCCAGCAGTCGCGATGGAGAATCGCCGGATTTCGCGTCCGGTAGTTCTAAGGCTTCCCGAAACACGGGTTCTACAGGGCCTGAAAACCAGGCAGACGGCTCACAACTGCAGCCAGCAACCACAGAACAGCCATCACGAATATTGCCGTGCGAAAAAAATCTTTTTGCGATCATGTTGCAAGACGGCTTGCCGCTCATTGAATTTGTGATGTCGAACCTGTCTTTGTCGGATTTTTCAGCGGGTACGGCGAGGAATATGGCCGAGTCAGTGATCGCGATGTATGACGCCGGTGAGATGGACTTAAACGGGCTTTTCGACGGATCGTACGGCGTGAAACTTCAGCGCCTCGCTGCTGAAGTTTTAACCCACGATGTAGAGCCCTCGGAAAACTGGGAGAAGAAAAAGAACATCCCCGTTCCCGGTCTGAACCAGGAGGCCCGAGAATCGGCAGCGAGCGCGATGATGTTGCTGAAACTGGAACGGGTGGATCAGGCAATTCGAACGCAGCAGAAAGAACTGTATGCAGCTCAAGGGAATCCGGATGCAACGCGTACCCTGGCGGAAAAGATGATGGAATTACACGCCTTGAAAAAGGTGATTCAGGATCGAAAATTTATCAGCGGACTGTAATTCTGATTTCGCGAATCAGGTTGTCGAAAAATGCTGACCCTGCTGTGCCCATACCCTCAGGATGAAACTGGACGCCGATGAGTCGACCGTCCGTGGATTCAATGGCTTCGATAACACCGTCGTCGGCGCGGGCCGATACCCTGAGGCCTGATCCGACCTTCTCGATCGCCTGAACATGTATGGAATTTGCGAAAATATCGGTCGTCTCTTCAGGCGCCTGTTCCAGGATTCGGTGAACGTGCGTACCCGGATCAACAACGAGCTGATGTTTGTCACGCCCACGTTTTTTACTATGGGCCTGATCCAATCCGAGGGTTTTTTGGACGTCGGCATAAATGCTTCCGCCGAACCGGGCGTTGATTAGCTGCATCCCGTAACAGATGCCCAGAATTGGTTTTTGTGATTCAAGGAAAGCCTCCAGGATCCATCCGTCATTCCTGGTTCGCCGCGCGTCCGTGGGATTGATGTCGTCGGGGAGTTGTCCGATCAGATTTGTCTCGATCGCCGGGCCACCGGTTATTACTAATCCGTCCAGTAGAGACGCGAGTTCTCTTGCTGTCGCGGATCTATCAAACATCGGTATGATTATCGGTAATCCGCCCGCCTTTTCCACGGCCAGAACGTACGCGATATCCAGTCGCTGTTCATCTTCGTACAGGGAGGTCGTAATTCCAATTTTTGGCAGACTCATATTACCATCCCCAGTTGCTGACTGTTCAACCCGATGTTGGTTATTGACCGGGTATGCCGGGCTCCGTCATATCTCGGACATTCAGAATTTCGTTTAATTCATTTTCCGGCATCAGATGTAACTCGAGCACAACATCCCGAACAGATTTTCTTTCGGCTGCTGCTTGCTTCGCTACTTTTGATGCTTTATCGTAACCTATCGCCCGATTCAAAGCCGTTGCGATGGAAGGGTTCAGCTCCAGCAGTTCGCGGCATCGCTCGCGGTCAGCCTCGATACCGTCGACGCACCGGGTTCGGAAAGCGTTCGCTCCGCCTGCAAGAATAGAAATGCTTTCCAGCATGGCTTGTGTCATCACGGGCATCATAACATTCAGCTCAAAATTACCGTGTTGACCGCCAATCATTATCGTAGTGTGATTCCCCATGACCCGCGCGGATACCATCATGAGGGCTTCGCATAAAACAGGATTTACTTTTCCGGGCATGATTGAGGAGCCGGGCTGAATCGCCGGCAAACGAATCTCACTGAGGCCACTTGTGGGCCCGCTCGATAGGTGCCGTATGTCGTTGGCTATCTTCATCAGCGACCCGGCGACTGTGCTGAGCATTCCGGAGGCCATGACGTATGTATCCTTTGCTGCCTGAGCCTCGAAATGATTTTCCGCCTCACGAAACATCAATCCTGTAGTTTCTGATATATGTGAAATGGCGGATGATGCAAATCCGGGAGGGCAATTAATACCTGTGCCGACGGCAGTACCGCCTATAGGAAGTTCTGCCAGCTCGGCTGATGCGTATCTCGCGCGTTCTATTGACTTCAATACTTGATGGGCAAATGCAGAAAATTCCTGTCCAAGTCGGACCGGTGTTGCGTCCATCAGGTGGGTGCGTCCGCTTTTTATTACATCGTCAAATTCATCGGATTTCTGCAGGAGCGAATTTTCCAGCTCTATTAAAGCGGGGATTAAATCCCGTTCGATGCCCAATCTGGCAGCAATGTGCATGGCCGTCGGAATAACATCATTGGATGATTGTGACATATTCACATCATCGTTCGGATGGATCAAGTGGTCTGATAAAGAGCCGCCAAGCACGAGAGTAGCGCGGTTCGCAATCACCTCATTCGCGTTCATGTTCGACGACGTCCCACTTCCGGTCTGGAAGATGTCCAGCACAAACTGTTCGTCGTGTTGTCCGGCGACAACCTCCGCTGATACACTGGTAATTGCGACAGCCTTTTCTTCGCTCAGCAATCCCAGTTCTACGTTTGCTTTAGCGGCTGCCATCTTTATCGTCCCGATCGCCTCTATAAAAAGCCGCGGAAATCGTATTCCGCTGATCGGAAAATTATCGAATGCCCGTTGAGTCTGGGCGCCATACAGTGCATCGGCAGGGACCTGAACTTCACCCAAAGAGTCGTTTTCGGTTCTAAAAGTAGACATCGATTTTGTCGAGTATGAAACTGAGATAAACGAGGATCGGAATATACCGCCGTTCGGAGACAGCTACGTTATACGAAGCTGCTCAGAGTTGTAATTCATGGACATTCAGTCTTTTCTCTCCGAAGTCTGTACCTTCGAGTCATGAAAATATTTCACACTATTGCCGATATCCGAGCGCAGATTCGACTCGCGCAATGTGCCTCAAAATCGGTCGCACTGGTGCCCACGATGGGTTCGTTGCACGCCGGGCACTTGCAGTTGGTGTCCCGCGCGAAAGAAATAGCGGATGTCTGTGTTGTCACCATATTTATTAACCCGACCCAATTTGGTGAAGGCGAAGATTTCGATTCTTATCCAAGAGATTTAGGTAAAGATCTTAATGTTCTGGAAGAATTATGCCCGGACGCACTCGTTTTTGTGCCCTCAATCGAGGAAATGTATGCGGGTGGTGCGACCCGAACGTGGGTCAATAACGACGAAATGGCAAAATATCTCTGTGGTGCATCGCGTCCGGGGCATTTTCAGGGGGTTCTTACGGTCGTTTCCAAATTATTTAACGCGTGCCCGGCCGATATCGCAGTCTTCGGCCTGAAAGACGTTCAGCAGTTTTTTCTTATTAAAAAAATGGTAGTTGACCTGAATATCAACATTTCCATTGAGGGGGTCCCGACAGTAAGGGAGGAAGATGGACTGGCGCTGTCGTCGAGGAACAGGAAGCTATCACCGGAAGAGCGAGATCAGGCGCCTTTTTTGTCTCGCGCAATTTTTGCGGCCCGGACAGAAATCGAAGAAGGGGTTCGAGACGGAGGGCAGATAGAGGCGCGAATGGCGCAGGAACTTGCAGCGGCGACGCATGGAAAAATTGACTATGCTCAGGTTGTTCTGACTACAGATTTGGCTCCGGTCGATACGATCAGATCCGGTGATATCATAATAGCGGCGGTGGCAGTTTTTTTCAGCAATGCGCGATTGATCGACAACGTGATTATCGTCGTCCCGTGAAGCGGGGAATGACCGAGATTACTATTATCCCTGTTTTTTTCCTCGTCCGTTTCTTGCATACGCACCGACAATTTCTTTTACGAGACGGTGCCTCACAATATCATTTTCGTCGAAATAAATAAATTCAATTCCTTTGATATTTCCCAGAACCTCGATCGCGTCCACAAGTCCGCTCGTTGTATTTGAGGGTAGATCCATCTGAGTGATATCACCGGTTATGATGGCGCGGCTGGCAGGTCCCAGTCGGGTCAGGAACATCTTCATCTGAACTGCTGTCGCGTTCTGTGCTTCATCGAGGATGACGAATGCGCTGCTTAAAGTGCGACCTCTCATATAAGCCAGCGGAGCAATTTCTATCACGTTCTGATCCATCAAACTCTTCAATTTCTCTGGAGGTAACATATCACCCAATGCGTCATAAAGCGGTCGCAGATACGGATCTACTTTGTCGCGAAGATCACCTGGTAAAAAGCCCAGTCGTTCACCCGCTTCAACGGCCGGCCTGCACAAAATTATTCGCTTGACCTGACGAGATTTGAGGGCAGCAACGGCCAGTGCAACAGCGGTATACGTTTTTCCGGTTCCAGCCGGGCCCACGGAAAAGATTATGTCATTTTTCCTTGCTCGATCAACCAAGCGGGCCTGGTTAGGGCTTTTCGCCTTGATTTCGCCCCCGGTCGGAGTGAACAGAATGGTATTATGACCTCCTCCTGATACCGCGAGTTTGCCAGTCCGCGAAGTCGACAGAGTAAGGACTGTTTCGACATCGTTTCCCGTCAGGTTGCCATTTCTGTTCAGCAACACGATCAATTCGATGAGGATACGTTCTATTCGAACTATGGAATCCTTCGTTCCGTTGAGATGTACTTGATTTCCCCGAGCAGTTATTTTTGTGTCTGGGAATGCCCGCTCAATTTTACGCAGATAAACGTCGTTAAAGCCCAGGAGAAGTAAAGGCTCGGCGTGTTCTATCAGGATCGTTTTTTCTTCCAACTTGATCGGATTTGCTTGGGCTGATATGGGGTGATATTATACCGAAGATGAACTGCAAAATTAGGACAAGAGTCTCTGACT
>SMXK01000195.1 GCA_004356265.1 Bacteroidota bacterium | reverse complement strand
GAAACCGAGTCTCGGTGGGTCGAACCCGCGGGCATCCGTATCTCTCCTGCTGATGATGACGCCCAGATGTTCATCTCGGAGTTCGCGTTTCCATTTTATGGCGCCGCGTATGATTCGGTCTGGATAGGTACAAATGGATCCATTTCTTTTGGACGAGAACTGGATGCAGACAATACATTTTCTTCCGGGCTCAGCATATTTGACGATACACCGTCCGTTTTGGTGTATTACGCGGATCTTTTCATGGCCGGCACCGACGCCGGAATTATGGTCGATGTTACGCCGGAACGGCTTGTGGCTTCTTGGGATAAAGTCAGCCACTACGATCTGAATGAATCTACTCTCACAATGCAGGCCGTTCTGTACCCGGATGGGCGCATTGAACTCAACTACCTTGACCTGAATACGCTTCCATTCACCAGTTATCTGGGGATTTCTCCCGGTGGCCCGGCAGAGGATATGGTTTTCCCGGCAGGATCGTTTACAGGTAGACGGGGGCAAGCACTTTTCGAACATGTAGAGCTGCGAGATGCTTACAGACGGTTCGTACACCCGCTCGTTGTCCCTGCCGCCTGGGTCAGTATCTCAGGAATATTGCTCCTGTTTGTATTTGGTATCGTTTTCTACAGAAGCGGTATTCTTAAACCGTTGGAACGCATCCTTGCAGGTATGTCGGCGGTCCAGACGGGTGACCTGGATGCAGAGGTCGTAATTGCTGAGCGAAATGAATTGGGGGCGCTCGCAGATTTTTTTAATCGCATGACTGCCTCTCTTCGTGAGTACAGCAGTAAAATGGAGGACCTTGTCGCCAGCCGGACGAGAGACCTCGATAAAACTATTGAGGACCTTCAAGCTACACAGGCGCAACTCGTTGAGCAAGAAAAACTTGCTTCACTCGGCGCACTTACCGCCGGGATTGCCCACGAGATTAAAAACCCTCTGAACTTCGTGAACAATTTCGCGGAAGTCAGCGAGGAAATGGCCGCCGAAGCCGCCGAGGCTCTTGCAGCGGGAAATACTGAAGAAGTGGCACAGATTCTTTCAGAAATTGCCTTGAATGCGTCTCAGATTACCAAACACGGTAAACGCGCCGACGCTATTGTTCGCTCGATGATGCAGCACGCACGCGGCGGCGCGTCAGAGATGGAGCAGATCGAACTCAACACTTATCTGGAAGAGTATGTAAACCTTGCGTGGCACGGGATGCGGGCCCGTGATGACGGATTCAGCGTCGACATCACTCGGGATTTTGATCCGGCGATCGAATTCATCAGCGCCATGCCACAGGAATTGGGCCGCGTCATTCTTAACCTGCTCAACAACGCCTTCGACGCCCTCCGCGAAACCGAAGACGCGACGATCACCGTCGCCACCCGCGCACTCGAAAAAGCCGTCCAGATCACTATCTCCGATAACGGACCTGGCATCCCACCCGAAATCCGGGAGAAAATCTTCGAACCATTCTTTACAACCAAAGCAACGGGAGAGGGTACGGGTCTCGGACTAAGCTTGAGCCACGAAATTGTTACGAAAGGCCACGGAGGGACTCTCTCAATAGCAGAGACTGAAGCCGGGGGAGCAGTTTTCACAATCGAACTCCCGATCTAGATAAAACCCGACCCAGTTGATTTGTCTCTGAGATATTTGTATCGTGTACGGGAACTCCGTACAACGACACCAGGAAACAATGGAAAGCATCAGCGTCAATCGATTCAGAGAAAATCTTAGAAAATCTGTGGAGAAAGTAGTCAAAGACCATGCACCGCTGAAGGTGACTCGTCGCAACGGCGAGGACTTCATTGTAATGAGCGTTGTCGACTGGGATCGCGAGCAGGAAACCCTGTACATATTGCAGAACAACGAATTAATGAAACAGATTGCTTCGTCCATCGAAACGCATCAAGCAGGCAAAGGCTACAGGCCATCACCAGAGGAAATGGATGAGATCACTGGTATTTGAGGGTGATTCCTGGACAGCATACGAGGACATACGAAAATCGGACAGAAAACTTCACAACCAGTTGCGCAGTGTGTTGAAGAAAATGCTCCGGTCCGATCCCGCTTCAGGCATCGGTAAACCTGAAAAAATGAGGCATGGACTGTCAGGCTATTGGTCTAGACGAATCACTCGGAAAGACCGAATCGTCTACAAGTTTGATAACGACTATATATATATTTTTGCCATTGGTGGTCACTACGATCAATTCTGACAACGCGTCGGTCAAACCCCCGTTTCAGGAGCCGCAGCGCCCCCTGATGGAATCGGATCCATACAGGTCTCAGTTACCGGGACAGAGAGACGAAACCTGGCGACCTATCAATTTGGTGGTACGAACCTCGCAGACGTTACCGCTCTTGCTTTTTAAATATTCTATCCATCTACCGGAAATGGCGGTTCAGAAATCAGGGTCTGTGCATCAGGTTTGTAAGCACTGGGAAATAGCAGAACTCAGGTAGCATATAAAAAAAGGGGATGAAGCGCGGCTTCACCCCCTTTTTGCTTACTGATCGATCAGGATTCTTTCTCCCCAATCAAAATTCCGATCAGGATCCCGTCGAGATGAGCGGCAGTTCGGACGCAATCTGCAGGTTCATTAACATCAGGATCTGACGGTCGATCTGGAAAAACTTGACAGCGACGGTAGAAGGTAACTCCTTGTCCATCTTCTTGAAGTACTTCTTCTGAAGATCCAGTATATCTTTGTCGAGATCAAAAACCCGCCCCATCAAATCTTTCGCGAGCTTGTCGGTCATCTCCATATAGCCTTCCGCGTAATCCTTGATCATAGCAATTTTCTCGTCGCCGAGTTTTGACTGTTCGTACTCATATTCGCGGTAGATTGGCCAGAAGATCTTGGCATCAGCTTCTGACAGATCCATGGCCTCGGTGACGATCGCGACACGATCAGCACGGATATCAGACCGAAGAAGTTCAAAATATTTATCATCCTGAGCGCTCGCGTTCTGCGCGACAAATCCTATTAACAACAGGACCGGCAATACTTTCATTAGTAGTCGATTCATTTGGGTTTTCCTTTGGTAATCTGATGGGTATAAATGTTCGCGGCTAATAATAACGGAGGAAACGCATGTTCCCCTTATTAATCACGATTTGCAAGTGTTAATGTCCGGCACCACCCGCGCTCAGTTTCTCCATAACTTGATCAAGCGAGAAACTCGCGGCTTTCTGGCGCGCCGGATATTCTGCAAAAGTGGACAAGAATTTTCCTACATAGGCTTGCGCAGGAACCAGTAAATATGCCCGGTCGATCAACCAATCATAGTAGGTATTGGACGTCAGCTGGGCTCTTTCGTAAGGGTCTCTCCGCAAATGAAATATCAGGGGTATCCGGAGCGGAGTAAACGGATTCGCCCACGTTTCAAGCGTTGTGTAAATCCGTTGCTCCAGGAAGATCAACTTCCAGTCTTTATACCGGAGGGCGGTCAAGTCACCGTCATCAGAGAAATAGAAAATCTCATCTCGACCAGATTTATCCGTCTCACCGTTAAGCATCGGCAGGATGTTATATCCGTCCAGATGAACTCGGAAATATTTATCTCCATACTGGTGACCATCAAGTAGATCCTGCTTAACGTTTGAATCGCCGGCGATAGCAGCAAAAGTCGGAAACCAATCCATATGGTGGACGATTTCGTTCGTGACAGAACCAGCTTCGACGTGCCCAGGCCAACGAACCATGGCTGGTACCCGCCATCCTCCTTCCCAGTTGGTGTTTTTCTCACCACGGAAAGGTGTCATAGCAGCGTCTGGCCACGTGTTCATATGGGGTCCATTATCGGTCGAATAGAAAACTATGGTATTGTCTGCGATACCCAACTCGTCCAGAACGGCCAGGAATTCTCCGACGTGCATGTCATGCTCTACCATGCCGTCTGAATACTCATCCTGTCCTGAAATACCACGAAGTTCTTCTTTTACATGTGTCCGGAAGTGCATGCGCGTTCCGTTCCACCACACAAACCATGGCGTGCCTTCAGCATCTTTTCGGCGAATGAAGTCGATAGCTGCCGCGACTGTTTCGTCGTCGATGGTCTCCATTCGTTTTTTTGTCAGTGCGCCCGTATCCGTAATTCGACCGTCTGCAAAAGACTTGATAACACCTCTTGGGCCATACTTCTCGGCGAAATTCGGATATATCTCTGGATCGGGATAATCTTCGTTTTCGGGCTCCTCTTCTGCATTCAGATGGTACAGGTTACCGAAGAACTCATCAAATCCATGGTTCGACGGGAGCATGTGGTCTTTGTCGCCGAGATGATTTTTGCCGAACTGACCTGTCGCATATCCCAATGGCTTGAGAACTTCTGCGATCGTAGGATCTTCAGGCCGCATACCGAGCTCAGCTCCCGGCAGGCCGACTTTGCTGAGTCCCGTACGGAAAACGCTTTGGCCCATAATGAAAGATGACCGTCCCGCCGTACAGCTCTGTTCGCCGTAATAGTCGGTGAAAATCATGCCTTCGTTTGCAATGCGATCAATATTGGGAGTTCTGTACCCCATCACGCCCATTGTATATGCGCTGATATTAGATTGTCCGATGTCATCACCCCAAATAACGAGAATATTGGGTTTGTCCTGTGCAGCAGCGTCCTGTAAAGTCGGTGTCAGTAACAAACCGATCATGAGTACAGGAAGCCACGTTCGTAGAGACTTGATCATAATTAAACGTGGTGGAGTAGAAAGTAGAGGGGTCGATCAATGTATAAAATGAATCTCACTAACAGCGAATATACGCGTTGTGGGCCTGATCCGTTTATCTACAGCCGATGCTGACTCAGGAATTGTACGGCGACAGACAGAATCCTTTAAGCCATCAATCCAGCTTCTCAAACCACACGTTTCGGGTGCGCGAATTTGAGGCCATGAATCCGTCGATTTGCCCCGCCGGGTTGCGGTCGAAATTGATCTGGCCCATGTACCACGCAGCGCTCGTAAAGTCGTCATTTTCCTGGTGCGTGAGGCTGAACGGTTCGTTTTTCCGGTGGTTTGCCATCAGTTTACCCTCTTCAATTCGAAGGGTATAAACCGTTTCTAGCTCGGCGTTATAATAACGACCGACGAATTCGGTAAGCTGTTCTTCGGTCATCGCTTCAACTTCGATTTTTTCTAGCGGTGTATCTCCACCCTGATGGTGTGTACCACTTTGCACCGTCCCATCTTCTTCGTAGCGGAACGTCACTGACGCTGTCACGCCAACAAATGTAAATGTCGAATCGCTGGTGGGCGTCACCGCAAATCGAGGTTGGCTGGTCGCCTGCGCAAACAGGGTCCCGTCCTCCACGGTGTATTCAATCATAAGCGTTGCACCGACAAATTTATACGTGCCCGCAATGGCATCTAGCTGCTCGGGAGTTGGCTTGGCAGAAATCGAATCGGCTTCCTCCGCGTCGCCCTCTTCTTCCTCCTCCTCTCGCTCTAGATACTCACCGAAGAACGCTTCCGCGAAATCAGTCCACACGCCGAGACTGAACGACGGGTTGGAGCTGGAGAAAAACAGGCCCGACTCGATTTCCGGGAAATATCCGAAATAGGTCCGATGCGATGTTTCTCCCCCGTTATGTGTATACAACGTCTGGCCGCGCCATTCTCGAACGCCGAGCCCAAGTGCATAACGGGTCGTATCGCCGTTGGT
Source organism: Bacteroidota bacterium (assembly GCA_004356265.1). Classification (GTDB taxonomy): domain Bacteria; phylum Bacteroidota; class Rhodothermia; order Rhodothermales; family UBA10348; genus N075bin62. The sequence goes on along the minus strand of SMXK01000195.1, from coordinate 4,901 downwards.
CAGAATTCCTCTGGAAGTAAGCAGCTCAATAGCCTCAGCACCGCCAACTTTCGCATCCCGATAGTTTAACATCCACTTCGTCATATCTATTGCTGTTGAATTCACACCGCTCGCTCCATAAGCGGACGCAAAATCAGTCACGCCCCTGTACCCGCCTTCTTCCGCCGCGGCATATCCCTGTGAACTGTTTGGAATTACCTGCCCCTGGTGGGTTTTCACGGTCGTGTCATCCATACCTAGCGGCTCGAAGATGTTTTCTTCCATGAATTCTTGCCAGCCCTGACCGGAAACCCGCTCTACGACGGTTGCCAGAAGCATAAACGTCGTGTTGTTGTAGTTGTACTCTGATCCGGGGGCATTCTGAAGATTGGCTTGCCTCTGTATGATCGATATCAATTCATCCCGCCGCATATCATCCGTGAATTGCCACCCGGCCATTGGAAGAAAATTCAGGACCTCGCGGTACCCGGTCGTGTGGTTGAGCATGTTGAGAAGCGTGATCGGCGTCCCGAAGTCCTGCAGCTCAGGAATGTGTTTCCTCACGTCGTCATCCAGTGACAACTTACCCTGATTCTGAAGAAGCAGAATGGCCATCGCCGTGAACTGCTTGGACACCGACGCTATGCTCATTCCCGTCTCGTCGGTCATTTTCACGCCGTACGTCAAATTCGACATCCCGTACCCTTTCGAAAAAATGAGCTTCCCATTCTTCACGACGGAAATCGTTGCTCCCGGGACGTCATCACTCGAGAACGGAGTCATCATCTGGTCGACTAATTTTTCGGGGTCTGTCTCCTTTTTCTCGTTCGCTACGAGTCGGATGATATAGTCACCTTCCGCCCCTTCGAACGGCTCGATTGTAATGGTATACTCGCCGTCTTTTTCGGGCGTTATCTGAAAAGGCTCCGGGCCGCGCGCCGGACTGTCGAACTCTGCGATCTGTTCGCCGTCTGGATCAAGAACCTTCACCACGACATCAACAGAAATCTGATTCGCGAAGCCATACACATAAAAGCCATCGTACGACTGAAAAGTGTACGTGTGTGTAGTATCCGGGGTAAGAGTACCCGGATATTCATCGCCGACTTTTAATTCCTGGGCTGATGCAAATTGGGCGAACAGTAAAACAAGCAACAACAGACTGAAGGTTAATTTCACGATTCAGGAATGGTTTGGTGGAAAATCAGTGGGAGCCGGGATGGCGATATACAGTGCCGTCTTTCATCACATAATCAATGTTGTACAAGGCATTAGTGTCGTCAAGGGGATTAGCTGGCATGGCGATGATGTCCGCACGAAGTCCGACCGCGAGAGCACCTCTTTCATCCGACATCCCCATCAGGTCGGCTGCGGTCGACGTCATCGCTTTAAGTTGGTCTGCATTCGACACGCCCGCTTCGCGCCAGCTGTGTAACACATCGAAAGATTCATAGGCACGGCCTTTCTCGGCGTCAAAAAACACCGCATCTGACCCGTATACGATTTTGAGATCCAGCGCATACGCGCGGCGCAGGCGGTCTACAAATTGCAGGTGTTCGGCTTCAAACGCTGAAATATCTGCAGTAGGATCCGCCCAGGCTAATCCTGCCGTAGTGAACTCCGTCCCGACCAGAAATACTCCGGCGTCTTTAGCCATCTGCAACACCTCGTCTGGCATATTCGGACCATGCTCGATGGAGCGAACGCCTGCAGCAATGGCGTTTCGAGCACCCTGCTCTGTCCAGCAATGCGCCGATACATATGTCCCGGCTAACTCAGCCTCACGAACAGCCGTCCGGATTTCTTCTACCGAATAGATATACCGCTGGTCGTCAATCACCAGCTTGATGAATGTGGCCCCGAAGTGTAAATTTTCCCGGACCGCTTTCATGATCTCGACCACGCCATCCGCGAAGAAATATTCCGGGTTGCCGAGCCCTGGTTTTTCTGGCTGAAGATGAAACTGAGCCCCGAAAGGAGCGATAATCCGTCCGGACGTCTCCATGTGTGGGCCGGGAATAAACCCTTCATCGATTCCCTTCTTGATCGCCACGTCGGCATAGTTTCCATTATTGCCAATGTCCCGAATCACGGTAAAACCTGATTCAAGCATATTTCGGGCGTTTGCCACGCCCTGAACCGCCCGGTACGCTGTCGGATTCAGCAGGCCAGTTACGTAATAATTGCCACCATCGTAACGCTTATCCACTACGAGAGCCATGTGGCTGTGTGCGTCAAAAAGTCCGGTCATCACGAATCGATCCGATAAATCTGTTACCGAGTCGTCCATTGAACCAGACCAGTCTTCAATGGCCGTTATCCTGCCGTTCGTGACGGTGATCTTTTGGTCGATAGAAACTGAACCGTCCTGAGGATGAATGATTGTGCCTGCCCGGATTACGGTATCCTGCGCTTGGGCAGGAATCGCGAACAGAAGGAGTAGAAGAAGATGTGGGAATTTCATTCTGGCGGAGGGTTGGTGAGACCGGAATATAGGTGGCGGCTGGAAATTTAGTTCAAATCGTGTTCGACGAGCCGAAACGCCAGAATTGTCGTATAGTATGATAACCGGCAAGACTCTCAAGCAGTTAGAGGATGGATTTTTTCCTGACACCCACATATGCATCACAGGCTGTACAGCTTCTAGGCCTGACGATTGCTATTGTGTACCTGCTGACGAGAAAGAAGAAATCAGTCGAATCTTGGCTGATCATGCTGATCCTCGCTACCTGGGGTACACATAATGCTATCCTGTTTTTATACGAGACGACACACACTCACCTTCTGATTTCCGGGACTGGATTTATAACCGCTCCGGTGTTGACAGGTATGTACTGGGCGACGGTATTAGTCTTCCTTCTATTTCTCGGTGCTTTGATATACAGACTCGGGAATAACTATACGCTGGTTGAATCTCGGCTTTTTACAGGCGTGATAATCGTAATACTTATAGCGCACTGGTCGATTTACTTATCAAACCTGAATGATTCTTCCTTCCTGGTATCTGTAGTCAGGTTTGAAACGAATGTGATTCTCGTGGGATTCGGCTGGTTAATCCTGGTGGCTCTACGAAAACTTCGGTATTTCCATTCCATCGGTGCAGAGAAGCGTGACAATCGGATGGTACAGATGTGCTTGTTGACAACGATAACGGCATTGATCTACGTATTTACCACATCGTTTATTGTCGTTTTGGTGGTTCTTTCAGCGGAAGTTAGAGGAATCTTACCGGCGCTATGTGCTATCTCAATCGTGTCTTTACCGGTCATTGGTTACCTGTTGTACGGCCGGGAGCAGCACTCAGTATCCGTAAAACTGGTGGGCTTTCTGATGATCACATACGTGGCCATCTTCGCGATCATTCTTCCCATTCTTCGTCCTGAGGTTGATCTTAGAAGGGCTTTTCAGAATCCAGACTCGCTTCCTTCGCTTGTTTTCAGTCCGGACTCATCAGGCGGCTACACGGCTTCAAGGCTCGAACCCGAATGGACTGACCCGGCGGGAGCATCTTTCGTCATTGGCGATGACAATGAAATTCCCTTCAAAACGCCATTCCCGTTTACGTTTTATGGTGTGGCATATGATTCTATCTGGGTGGGTGCCAATGGTTCGGTATCATTCGGAGTTGAAATCGATGCTGACAGAGTCTATTCCCAAGGAGAGAGTTTCTTCGATCCGGTACCGTCCGCAATGATCATGTATTCCGATTTCTTGATGGCTGGAGCTGATGCCCGATTGATCGTGGATGAAAGTCCAGACCACTTGGTGCTGACCTGGTTTAAAATCAGCAATTACGATCAGCATGAGTCCACATACACCATGCAGACGGTCCTCTTCGCCAACGGGCGTATTCAATTCAACTACAAAGATATATCCAGCATTCCGCTCATCGTGTATACAGGCATTTCACCGGGGGGCCCTGCAAACCCTATGACTTTTCCTGATCAATTCTTCGGGGCACCCGGTCAGGCACTGTTCGAATTTCAGGACACCCGCGATGATTACCGGGCATTTGTACATCCCTTGATTCTACCGGCAACACTTGTCGGAACGATTGGCCTCTTCATAGTGCTTCTTCTGGGCCTTCTTTTTTACCGGGCCGGGATTCTGTTGCCGCTTGAGCGTGTTCTGGAAGGATTGCGAGCCGTTGAAACCGGCGATCTCGACAAAAAGGTCATTATCACCGAACGGAACGAACTGGGTTCACTCGCTGATTATTTTAACCAGATGACAGGGTCACTGAGAGACTACCGGGATAAAATGGAGGATCTGGTTTCGAAGAGAACCGCTGATCTGGATCGTACGATTCAGGACCTGAAGGCGACTCAGGCTCAGCTGGTAGAACAAGAAAAGCTCGCCTCTCTCGGAGCACTCACGGCCGGAATCGCCCACGAAATACAGAACCCTCTCAATTTCGTGAACAATTTTGCAGAGGTAGGCGGCGAATTGTACGGCGAGTTGCGGGAGGCAATTGATTCGGGCGATACGTCTGCTGTCGATTCCATTCTGACCGAACTCGAACTAAATTCAGAACAGATCACAAAACATGGTAAGCGGGCGGATTCCATCGTAAGATCCATGATGCAGCACGCCAAAGGCGGCGTATCTGAAATGGAGACAATTCACTTGAATGATTTCCTGGAGGAATACGCCAATCTGGCATGGCACGGCATGAGGGCTCGGGATCACGGTTTTCAGGCAGAAATCATCAGAGATCTTGATCCGGCAGTCACAGACATAACAGCAATGCCCCAGGAGTTGGGTCGGGTCATTCTGAACCTGCTTAACAATGCATTTGACGCAATCAGGGAGACCGAAAATCCGGTCATCACAATTACCACACGCGCCATCGGTAAAGAAGTTGAGATCACTCTTTCTGACAATGGACCTGGCATTCCCGAAGAAATCCGGGATAAAGTTAT
>SMXK01000194.1 GCA_004356265.1 Bacteroidota bacterium | reverse complement strand
AGCGCATGCGCGGCGAACTGATGGACATGTTGCAGTCCATGATCGACGAAATGGCAAAAAATCACTTCGCCGACGGCACGTTCAACGAAATGCGTGACGAACTGCTGCGCACTATTGCTCTTGATTTCGAAGTAGATCTCGAAACGATTGCCAGTCTCGGTGAAGAAGGGCTTGCGGACCGAGTTTTTGAGTCGGCCAACGAAATGTACGACCAGAAACGATCTGCGTTGGCTAAACCGTTTCTTGCCAGCATGAAACAGATGATGGAGTCGGATGACGAGCGGAAGCCCGAAAAGGTATTCGTTGATTTTACCGACGGGACCAGGATCTTGAGGGCCGTGGTGCCAGTCGAACTGGCCGTGAGTAGCGAAGGGCAGGAAGTTAACGATGCAATGGAACGCTCGGCCATGTTGTCGATCATTGATGCGAGGTGGACCGAGCATCTTCGAAACCTGGACGAAGTAAAGGAAGGCATCGGGCTACGGGCCTATGGGCAGCGCGATCCGGTCATCGAATACAAGATGGAGGCTTTCAAACTGTTTGCTGAGATGATCGAATCAATAGGCGAAGATGTGGTGTCATTTGTATTCCGGGCCGGTCCACTGGTGGATCGGAAACCGACCGCCAGTTCACGTCCGGCCCAGCGCAGACTAGACCCGAACAAAGCACGTGCTCGCCACGCTGCCGCTTCTTCATCGTATGACATTAAGTCGTCTGGCCGAAATGAGGGAGCCGATCGAGATCCAACAGCGAAAAGGGCGCCGGTTACAACGGAAGAAAAAGTGGGTCGTAATGATCCGTGCCCATGTGGCAGTGGAAAGAAATTCAAACACTGTCACGGCCGGTAGAAGTATCCGCTAGATTTTATTGATACCCCAAACTGTGCTTAAATCACTCTACATAAGAGATTATGCCCTTATCCGGGAGATAGAAGTAGAGTTCGGGCCGGGGTTAAATATTATTACGGGAGAAACCGGAGCCGGAAAGTCTATTCTGATCGGAGGACTGAAGTTGATTCTCGGAGACCGAGCTCAGTCCGGATCTATTCGTACCGGGGCGCGCAAAGCGGTTGTCGAGGGTATTTTTGACATCTCAGGTCGAGACGAGCTTATCGAATTATTGCGGGAAGAGGGGTTTGATATTGAGCCTGAACTGATCCTGCGAAGAGAAATCCGGGAAGCGCAAAGTCGTGCTTTTATCAATGACTCACCGGCATCGCTGGCTCAGCTTCGAAAAATCGCCGGGGGCCTTGTTGATCTTCATGGACAGCATGAACATCAGTCGTTGCTTCGATCGGGTTCGCACGGTCCGATGGTAGATGCGATGGGAAACTATGGTGCCGTTATAGACGCCTATCGAGCTGTTTATTCGAAGGCAGTATTGTTGGACGAGGAAAAGCAATCGATTCTGAGCAGTGCTGTCGAGCAGGCTGACCGCGTTGATGTGCTCGCTTTTCAAATAGAGGAGATCGATTTGGTAGGTCCGGTACCGGGCGAAATCGGGAAGATCGAAGCCGAAATAAACATCGTAGAAAATGCAGAGTCTTTGTATTCGGTTACGGGGCAAGTGTTTGAAGACCTGTATGGTTCAGATGCTTCGGTACTGGAAAAACTGGCGGCTGCTCGAAAGGCGATTCTGGAGCTTGTCCAAGTCGATCCAGCGTTCGAGGCTCTTTCAAATGAACTTGAGTCTGCTCGAATATCAGTCGACGAAGTCTCCTCGACCCTGCAAGATTATCATGGCAAGATCGAATTTGACTCTTCGGGCCTTGAAACTAAGCGTCAGCGATTATCTGATTTAGATGTGCTTTGTCGAAGATACGGCGGCACGTTGGAGGCTGTCCTCGCCTACCGCGAAGAGATTGGAAATGAGTATGAGATCGTATCGAATCTGGACGGTGCGCTCCAAAAAATCGAATCTGAGCTGTCGGACGTATGCGAAAAAATGACCCTGCACGCCTGGGAGTTGACCCGCAGCAGAGAACAAATCTCGATTGAAATTGAAAAACGCGTTGTAGAACAACTGCAAGTTTTAGGCATGCAGGATGCCAGGTTTGCGGTTTCCATTACGCAAGAAGAACGGATAGACGGCTGGATATCAGAACCCGCATCGATTTCGTCGAACCCGAGCACGAGTCCGGACCCGACCCAGAGTCCGACGACGCTGGACCCGACCCGGAACCTGCATCCGAGCCCCAATTCAAAGTCTAATTTCCAGGCCGGTCCGTCAGGTATCGATACGATAGAGTTTTTACTGTCTGCTAATGCGGGCGAGCCGCTCACCGTCCTGGGCCGCGTGGCATCAGGCGGTGAAATAAGCAGGATAATGCTGGCGTTGAAAGCCGTGCTTGCCGCCGGTACAGAAGGTGTTCCGGTTCTTGTGTTTGACGAAATAGATGCAGGGATATCAGGTGCAATTGCCCATCGTGTTGGCGAGAGGTTAGACGCCATTTCGAAGGACCATCAATTACTCGTTATAACGCACTTGCCCCAAGTTGCAGCTCGTGGTACACATCACTTCCTGGTCTCCAAGAAGTCTGACGAAAATGGAACTGAAACTTCTATTATAAAACTGGATGATCAAGAGCGACAAATAGAGATTGCGACGTTAATTAGTGGAGAAGCTATCACGGAGGCCGCGCTCGAGAGCGCCCGTGAGTTGATCAAGGCCTGATTTACACCCTCAACGACATAAGAATGCCTCGCTCACACGATACTATTACGTTTGGCACCGACGGATGGCGTGCAATCATCGCCAGGGACTATACCTTTGACAATCTTGCCCGCGTAGTACATGCGACAGCGTCGTGGCTTCTGAATACGGCCGGGCCCGAACCGTCTGTAACGCTGGGGCACGACACACGATTTCTTGGCCGCGCCTTTTCAGAGCATGCCGCGAGCGTATTTGCTTCAAGAGGCATCGTGGTTCACTTTTCAGATGACATTGCAGCCACTCCTGCTGTGAGTTACATGACCCTTGAGTTGGGTTGTGATGCGGGGATCGTAATCACCGCCAGTCACAATCCGGCCATATATAATGGATTCAAGATCAAGGGCCCGTACGGCGGGTCTGCGCTGCCTGAAATGATTGACGCGGTGGAAAAAGAAATTCCACCACCAGACCATGACTTTGCCGATCCCGGGACATTTTCATCGTACATAGACACCGGGATCATCAAGCTTCATAATTTCCGTAAGCTTTATCTCGACATGATCAGGGAAAAAGTGGATCTGGACGTTATCCGGGATGCGGGTCTCAGGCTGGGTCACGACGCCATGTTTGGCGCAGGTCAGGGCATGTTCACGGATCTTCTCGGACCGGACACCGTGATCGAAATGCGATCGGAAATTAACCCTGGATTTGGAGGCAATGCCCCGGAACCGATAGAAAAAAACCTGGCCGGGTTGTCCGCCATGGTCGTCGAGGAAGGCTGCTCGGCAGGCATTGCTAACGACGGCGATGCGGACCGAATTGGGATGTTCGACGAGAAGGGACAGTTTGTAGATTCGCACAAATTATTGGCCCTTCTGATTCGTTTTTTACATGAGGACAAAGGACAGACGGGCGACATTGTAAAAACATTGTCCACGACCGATATGCTTGATGTAATGGGCAAAAAGTATGGCCTGCACGTACATACGACCCCCATCGGATTCAAGTATATCGGCGGCTACATGCTGGAACATGACGTGCTTGTCGGGGGTGAGGAGTCCGGTGGGATGGCAGTAAAAGGCCATTTGCCAGAACGAGATGGTATTTACATCGGAATGTTGATTCTGGAGATGATGTCCCGGCGCGGTAAATATTTGTCTACACTCGTAGCCGAACTGGAAGAAGATTTCGGATTTTTCGGGTATCACCGCGTAGATGTGCATACGAGCCCGGAAGCCAAAGAGGCAGCGCTTGAGCTTCTTCGTTCTTCCGGTGGTTTGTCGGAGATAGCGAAGTTGAAGGTGGAGTCGGTGGATACAACCGACGGGGTCAAACATCGCACCGCAGAGGGGTGGGTACTTATTCGCCCATCGGGTACGGAACCGGTGCTTCGAATCTATGCCGAAGCGTCGTCAACCGAACTTGCCGTAGCCAGCGTGGAAGACACAATCAGGCAATTGGGCGTCTGAGCTCTCAATCAGGTAGAACGCACCGGTAGTGAATCGGTGAGCTCAGCCAGTATCATCGCCGTCGCACCCCACACGAATTCGCCACCCAGCGCGAAGTAGGGAAGGTCATGAAATTCCCCATTCCATTTTTGAGGAGTGATGCGCGATACATCAGGGTCAATCAGACGCGAGACGGGAACACCGAAACAACGCGCTATTTCCTCGCTCGTGACCGACAGATCCGGTCGATGATCTAAGAATCCGACAAAAGGGTGTACATAGAAATTCGACGGCGGAATATATAGCGGAGTGAGAGCTCCGGCGATCCTGATAATTGACGCTTGAATAAACACTTCTTCTTCCGTCTCACGCAGAGCAGTTTCCTGTAGAGACTCGTTTGATTCTCGTCGTCCTCCCGGAAACGCTACCTGCCCCCCATGATTGCTCATTCCCTCGGGCCGAACAGTCAATAGAAGTTCTGCAGTGTCCGATGTTGACTCGGCGGGAAAGAAAAGTGCCAGAACAGCCGCCTCGCTGCTTTTTGCTATCGTATCTGGATCCATAGGGAATGAGCGCCTCATGGGCGGCGCCATTCGGTCGTGCGCCAGGGCACCGGGCAAGGGACGCAACAGACGCTGGGTCAGCTCTTCAGCGAATTGCTGAAAGAGATTGGGCGCACTCATGAAGTACCGGGTACGTGGGTCAGTTCAGGTGAAAAACATAGTCGGAGTAATTCAAGACCTGCTTGAACTGAACCGAATAGACCCGGTTACGACGACGAATGGGAATGGTGCCCTGGATAATTCTTTTCGATGGGGCATCAATACCGTCAATGCTGGTATACGTCGTTGAGATCACGAGTGAAAATCGACCCGGAAGTGGAATCTCAACTCTGGTCTCATGTAATCTGAAGTCGGTAACCGTAAACCATGCTGTAAAAAATCTTTCCGGCAGCCCTCTTGGCGGACGACCATCTGGTGCTCCGCCAGGCGGGCCGCCCGGGCGCCAGCCATCCGGCGGACCGAGCCGTTCCGGCAACTCCAATCTTCCGGCGACTCGTAAAAAATCTTGTCCATCCCTTTCAATTTCAGTAGCCTCAATAATCTGATCCCACTGGAAATTGTCAACGCCCGGAAAGCCGAACGATTCCATCATTCGAACCAGCTCAGGTCGGAAGGTGCGTCTTTGCCGTGCCATAAATTGGACGGCTCGCTCCTGATCGATTTCGCGCCCGTTGGCTTCAAAGGCAACGATTACCCGTTCAGATTCGAACCTGGTAACTGTACGGACGGCTTTAATAATGT